>NZ_JAJB01000036.1:0-15412 GCF_000583215.1 Brevibacterium sp. VCM10 | reverse complement strand
TGCTACCTGACGGCGGCCCAGCTACCTCGCGCGAGGTTGCTGGGCCGCCGTCAGGTAGCAATTGGGGGTTTTCAGTGGCGGCGGGCTCGTGCCACCTCGTAGAGGGAGACCGCTGCGGCGATGCCGGCGTTGAGCGACTCGGTGGTCGCCGCGATCGGGATCGACACGATCTGGTCGCACTTCTCCGAGATCAGCCGCGACAGACCCTTGCCTTCGGAACCGACGACGATGCACAGCGGGTCGCGGGTGAAGGTCAGTTCGGGCAGCTCGACGTCACCGTCCATGTCGAGGCCGACGACGAAGACATTCTGTTTCTTCAGCTCATCGATCGCCCTGGCCAGGTTGACCACCTGTGCCACGCGGATGCGCGAGGCGGCACCGGCGGAAGTCTTCCACGCCGCGGCGGTCATCGAGGCGGCGCGACGCTCCGGGATGATCACACCGTGACCACCGAAGGCCGCCGTCGACCGGACGATGGCACCGAGGTTGCGCGGATCGGTGATCCCGTCGAGGGCCACGAGCAGCGGAGTCTCGGCTCGTTCGGCCGCGAATTCGAGCAGGTCGGCGGGGTCGGCATAGTCGTACGGCGGAACCTGCAGGGCGATGCCCTGGTGGATCGCGTCGTCGGTGAGCCGGTCGAGGTCGGGCTTGCTCGCTTCGAGCATCGAGATTCCGCGCTGCGTCGCCAGAGTGATGGATTCGCGCACCCGATCGTCGGAGTCGATGCGACCGGAGACGTACATCGCGGTGGCCGGAA
The DNA here is from genome assembly GCF_000583215.1 of Brevibacterium sp. VCM10. NCBI lineage: Bacteria > Bacillati > Actinomycetota > Actinomycetes > Micrococcales > Brevibacteriaceae > Brevibacterium > Brevibacterium sp. VCM10. The sequence goes on along the minus strand of NZ_JAJB01000036.1, from coordinate 14,655 downwards.
CACCTTCGCGCAGAGCCTCGAGGACCGAATTGCGCCCGGCGACCATATTCGGTCCGAGCTCCTTCTTCTTCCGCTTCGCCTGCGCCGAGGCGTTCGAGCTCTTTCGCTGCTGCGCGGCCTTGTGCGCCTTGTGATAGACGCGGTCCTCGGCCTTCGGCGTCGGCCCCTTGCCGCGCAGGCCGCGCCTGTTCTTGCCGCCCGATCCCTTGGTCGGGCCCTTCTTCGATCCGCCGGAGCGGGGATTGGAAGCCATGTATTTCCTATCGGATGCGTTGGGGTCGCGAGCTCATGCCCGTGACCGAAATTCGTCGACCTCAGCCCTCGCCGAGGTGGTAGCGGTACCCGTCGGCCGTGTCCTCGATGATGACGCCGGCCGCGGCCAGTTCGTCACGCAGGGCGTCGGCGGTGGCGAAGTCCTTCTCCGCTTTCGCCTCGGCCCGCCGTGCGGCCAAGGTGGCCACGAGGGAGTCGAGCGCGGACTCCGCCTTGGCATCGGTCGCCGATCCGGCCCAGACAGCGGCGCTGGGATTGACTCCGAGGATGTCGAGCATGAGCTCCACCTCGGCGACGATTCGCGTCAGCTCCGCTCGGTCGCTGCCGGAGTTGAGGAGCTTCGCTCCCTCGCTCACGGAGGCGAAGACGACCGACAGCGCCCGCGGCACACCGAGGTCGTCGTCGAGGGCGGCGGCGAATTCGGCAGGTACGTCGACGCTGCGTGAAGCGTAGGAGTCGCTGACGTCCGGCAGCGCCGGCGCGTCCGCCCCGAGTGCCTGGCGGGCGCGCTGGAGGAAGTTCTGGAGCCGCTCGAGCGAGGCCGCAGAGCGTTCCATCGCCTCGTTCGAGAAGTCGAGGATCGACCGGTAGCTGGCGCCGGTGAGGAAGTAGCGCACGGCCAGCGGGCTGAACGTGTCGAACAGGTCGGAGGCGAAGACAGAGTTGCCCAGAGACTTCGACATCTTGTGCCCGCCCACATTGAGCAGGCCGGAGTGCATCCAGATGTTCGCGAACTGGTCGCCGGCCGCTCGGGACTGGGCGAGCTCGTTCTCGTGGTGCGGGAACCGCAGGTCGAGGCCGCCGCCGTGGATGTCGAAGTTCGACCCCAGGTACTTCGTCGACATGGCCGAGCACTCGATGTGCCAGCCCGGGCGGCCCCGTCCCCACGGCGACGGCCACGAGGCGGTGATCGGCTCGGAGTCCTTGTGCGACTTCCACAGCGCGAAGTCCCTGGCGTCCTTCTTCCCGCGCAGCTCGGCCCCTTCGGACAGTTCCATGTCCTCGAGCTTCTGGTTCGTCAGTGCCCCGTATTCGCTCCACGAGGCGGCGTCGAAGTAGACATCGGCGCTGCCGTCGAGCGCGGGGTAGGCATGGCCGGCCTCGATGAGGCGGGAGATGAGTTCGATCATCTCGGTGATGTGCCCCGTCGCGCGCGGTTCGCTGCTCGGCGGCAGCACATCGAGCGCATCGTAGGCGGCGGTGAAGGCGCGTTCGTACTTATACGCGTGAGCGAACCATTCCCGCCCCTCCTCGACGGACTTCGACAGGATCTTGTCGTCGATGTCGGTGACGTTGCGGATCATGGTCACCCGGTAGCCGCTGTAGAGCAGCCAGCGGCGCAGAGTGTCGAACACCGACGCCGAGCGCAGGTGGCCGATATGCGGTTCGCCCTGCACCGTGGCGCCACAGACGTAGATACCGACCTGACCGTCGTTGACGGGACGCAGTTCTTCGGTCGTGCGGCTGGCGGTGTTGTAGAGCGAGATAGTCACGCCCCCAAGTCTACCGGGCATGGCAGATTTCCCGGTTTCCCATTATTCGATACACGACTGTTATGCGCATCACGTGACGACGGGCACATTGCCCAGCGTTTTCACAGTAAACTGGAGCCAAGCATTGAAGCCGCAGCAGAGATCATTTCTCACATCACGGACTTCACATCGGACCACCGGTCTCACAGACGAAACTTCGGTGGCCACACTCGGTCGCGATGATCCGCGACCAGTCAAGAAAGGACATCATGTCACCCACGTCATCACCCCGGAGGGAGGTCTTCGTCTCCCGTGGCGCGTTCATCTTCGCGGCCATCGGTTCGGCGGTCGGCCTCGGCAACATCTGGCGCTTCCCGTATGTCACCTACGAGAACGGCGGCGGCGCCTTCCTCATCCCCTACCTCGTCGCTCTGCTGACTGCAGGCATCCCGCTGCTGTTCTTCTACTACGCCATGGGCCACAGGTCTCGCGGATCGGCTCCGCTGGCCTACCGGATGACTCACCGAGCCGCCGAGCCCATCGGCTGGTTCGCCACCGGAATCGCGATCATCATCGGCATCTACTACGCCGCCATCATCGGCTGGGCTGGCTCCTATATGTTCTTCTCGCTGAGCGAGGCCTGGGGCGATGACGCGGAGGGCTTCCTCTTCGGCGAGTACCTCAAGCTCGCAGACCCCGGAATCTCCTTCGAATTCGTTCCCGGCGTGCTCATCCCGCTCATCATCGTGTGGGCCATCGTCCTCGGCATCCTCCTGCTCGGTGTGCAGAACGGCATCGCACGGTTCTCGAAGATCTTCATCCCGCTGCTCATCGTCCTCTTCCTCGCCCTCGTCGTCCGGTCGCTGTTCCTTCCCGGCGCTGCGGAGGGACTGAATGCACTGTTCACTCCCGACTTCTCGGCACTGACAGATCACAAGGTGTGGATCGCGGCGTACGGTCAGATCTTCTTCTCTCTGTCCATCGCCTTCGGCATCATGATCACCTATGCCTCCTACCTGAAGAAGAAGACGAACCTCACCGGCTCCGGTCTCGTCGTCGGCTTCTCGAACTCGGCGTTCGAGATCCTCGCCGGCATCGGAATCTTCGCGGCCCTCGGGTTCATGGCCTCTGCGCAGGGCGTCGAGGTCTCCGAGGTGGCATCGTCGGGCATCGGCCTGGCCTTCGTCGGCTTCCCGACGCTGATCTCCCAGATGCCCGGTGGGGCGATCTTCGGATTCGTCTTCTTCGCCTGCCTCGTCTTCGCCGGTCTGACCTCGCTGATCTCGATCGTGCAGGTGCCGATCCAGGCTCTGCGGGACAAGTTCCGTCTCAGCAACAAGACCTCGACGGCGACCGTCGGCGGAGCGATGGCGATCGTCTCGCTGGTGCTCATGCCCACGGTGACCGGACTCTACGCGCTCGACACCATGGATGCCTGGGCGAACAACATCGGCATCGTCGGCTCGGCCGTCCTCGCGATCGTCGTCGTCGCGTGGCTGCTGGGCAAGCTGCCGGTGTTCAAGCGTCACCTCAACGCAGTCTCGAGCTTCAAGCTCGGGTGGACCTGGATGGCCCTCATCTCGATCACCGGTGTGGTGCTCGCCTACATGCTCGTCACACAGATCATCACCTACGCCACCGACGGCTACGAGGACTACCCGGCCGTCATCATCGGCACCTACGGCTGGGGCATGATCGCTCTGCTCGTCGTCGCCTCCATCGTCCTCACACTGGTCAGATGGCCGAAGAAGACGATCGACGACATGAACGAGGCGATCGCCGACTCCGTAGCCGAAGAGAACCTCCGCAACGAGACCAAGGGAGTCTGACATGGGCACTTCAGCAATCGTCATGATGGTCATCGCGATGGTCACCGTCTGGGGCGGCCTGGGAGCCGCAATGCTGCACCTGCGCAAGCATCCCGACGAGGACGTCGCCGACTGACGGTCCGGGTGACACCGCCCCCTGATCACGGGCTGAACCCGGCCCCGTTCACGACCGGCTGAGTCGGATCCGCAGCGCCGCCTCGGCGACGTGGATCGGCTCACCCCCGCCGAGGCGGTCCGATGCAATGCAAGCATCGGGCCGCCTTCGCCTATCCACCCTCACCCCACCCAGGTCGAACGCATCGTCTCACTCCTGAATCACCCACTGGTCGCAGACGTCCGGCCTGGTTAGGGTGGGGGTGTGAGCACCCCTGCCGGGGTGCAACAGTTCCACTTCGGGTTCCGTATCCGCGGACACCCGCTGCCGAAGACACAAAGGAGACGCAATGCCACAGACAGTCAAGGGCGTCATCTCCCGCAGCAAGGGAGCCCCAGTCGAACTCACCGACATCGTCATCCCGGATCCGGGCCCAGGCGAGGTCGTCGTCGATGTGAAGTCGTGCGGCGTCTGCCACACGGACTTCCACTACCGCGAAGGCGGAATCAGCGACGACTACCCGTTCCTGCTCGGCCACGAGTCCGCCGGGGTCGTCTCCGAAGTCGGCGATGGGGTCACCGAGGTCGAGGTCGGCGATTTCGTCATCCTCAACTGGCGCGCCATCTGCGGAGACTGCCGTGCCTGCAAGCGCGGCGAACCCTGGTACTGCTTCGACACCCACAATGCTTCGCAGAAGATGACCCTGCCCGACGGCACCGAGCTCGAGGCCGCACTGGGCATCGGCTCGTTCGCCGAGAAGACGCTCGTCGCCGCCGGACAGTGCACGAAGGTCCCCGAGGCGGACCCGGCGGTCGTGGGTCTGCTCGGCTGCGGAATGATGGCCGGAATCGGCGCTGCCATCAACACCGGTGAGGTCACCCGCGGCAAGTCCGTGGCCGTGATCGGCGCCGGCGGTGTCGGCTGCGCGGCGATCGCCGGTTCGGCTCTGGCCGGGGCGAACACGATCATCGCCCTCGACATCGATGAGAAGAAGCTCGAGTGGGCGAAGGATCTCGGCGCCACCGACACCGTGGATACGAAGGGCATGAGCGAGGACGAGGTCGTCGCCGCGATCCAGGAGCGCACCGGAGGCTTCGGCGCCGATGTCGTCATCGACGCCGTCGGGCTCCCCGCCACCTGGCGGCAGGCCTTCTACGGCCGCGACCTCGCCGGCACCGTCGTGCTCGTCGGCGTGCCGACCCCGGAGATGGAGCTCACCGTTCCGCTGCTCGATGTGTTCGGCCGCGGCGGCAAGCTCAAGTCCTCGTGGTACGGCGACTGCCTGCCCGACCGCGACTTCCCGATGCTCGTCGACCTCTACCAGCAGGGACGTTTCCCGCTCGAGAAGTTCGTGTCCGAACGCATCGGCATCGGCGATGTCGAATCCGCGTTCGAGAAGATGGGCAAGGGAGAAGTCCTGCGATCGGTGGTGGAACTGTAATGACAGCTATTGAGCATCTCGTCACGTCGGGTACGTTCTCCCTGGATGGGGAGACGCACAACGTCGACAACAATGTGTGGATCATCGGTGATGATTCCGAGGTCATCGTCATCGACCCGGCCCATGATGTCGATGCGATCGCCGAGGCGGTCGGATCCAGAGAGGTCAAGGCCGTTCTGCTCACGCACGGTCACGACGATCACGTGCGCGTCGTCCGCGACTTCGCCCAGCGGGTGGGCAACCCCACCGTGTACCTCAATCCCGATGACTATGTGCTGTGGGACATGACCTTCGAGAACTACCGTCCCGACGGACAGATCGCCCACGGCGACACCTGGACCGTCGGCGGAATCAAACTCAAGGCTCTGCACACCCCCGGCCACTCCCCCGGTTCGACGTGCTTCTTCGTCGAGACCGGTCTGCCGGCTCCGGCATCGGCGGGCGCCGGTCGGGCGGTCGGTCCGGTGCTGTTCTCCGGAGACACTCTGTTCAAAGGCGGCCCCGGGGCCACGGGGCGTTCGCATTCGAGCTTCGAGACGATCATCGAATCGATCCGGGACGTGCTCTTCCGCCTGCCCGAGGCGACCGTCGTGCTCACCGGGCACGGTGACTCGACGTCGATCGGCGCCGAGAGCCCGGCCCTTGAGGATTGGATCAAGCGCGGCCACTGATCTGGCGCGCCGCAGCCCAAGCGCTGAGTCGCAGCTGTGCGCGCAATACACCTCGCAGACGCGGGTCGCGACCCCTCCGGGTCCGCGACCCGCGTCTGAGCTCTCCGGCCCCGACGGATAGACTTCTCGGGTGCCTGAATCACAGTCTTCGCAGCCCGCCGAGTCCGCGTCCGCTTCGGTGCCGTCCACCAGCGACATCGCCGCCACGTCCAACGGCCTCAAGGTGGGGATGAAACCCCGCCACCTGGTGATGATGAGCCTCGGCTCGGCGATCGGCGCAGGTCTCTTCGTCGGCTCCGGCGCCGGCGTGCAGGCTGCCGGCCCTGCCGTGCTCATCTCCTACATCGTTGCGGGCCTCGTCGTCATCTTCGTCATGCGGGCGCTGGGCGAACTCGTCGCCGCCGACCCGAATCCGGGTGCGTTCTCGCACTATGCGGGCAAGGCCATGGGCCCGGCCGCGGCCTTCGCCGTCGGTGCACTGTGGTGGGTGCAGCTGTGCCTGGTCGTCGCCGCCGAGGCCACCGCCGCCGCGCAGATCGCGGCCTCCTATATTCCGGCCGTCCCCCAGTGGGTCATCGCCTTGGCGATCATGCTCGTCTTCACGGCGATCAACCTCACCACGTCCGGCAGCTTCGGTGAGTTCGAGTTCTGGTTCTCTCTCATCAAGGTCGCCTTCGTCGTCCTCTTCGTCGTCCTCGGCGCCGCATACCTGTTCGGGTGGACCCCTGCCGAGCCGCCCGCGCAGATCTTCGCCGACGGGTTCATGCCCACCGGCATCTCCGGCATCGCCGCCGGTCTGCTCGTCGTCGCCTTCGCCTTCGGCGGCATCGAGATCGTCGCTGTCGCCGCGGCCGAGACCGCGAACCCCGAACGCAGCGTCTCGCAGGCGATCAAGACGATCGTGTGGCGCATCCTGTTCCTCTACATCGGTTCCGTGGCGATCATCGTCCTCGTCCTGCCGTGGACGGACGACCGTTTGGCCGAGTCCCCGTTCGTGGCCGTCCTCGAGTCTGCAGGACTGCCGTTCATCGCCTCGCTGCTGGCCGCGGTCATCGTCATCGCGCTGCTGTCGTCGATGAACGCGAACATCTACGGAGCGTCCCGGATGTCGTTCTCGATGTCACAGCGGTCCATGCTTCCCCGCGGGCTCGGCCGCACCAATCGCCGCGGCGTGCCCGTGCCTGCGGTGCTGGCCACCTCGGCGTTCGGTTTCGTCGCCGTCGCACTCAACTACTTCTGGGCGGCCGAGGTCCTCGGGGTCCTGCTCAACATCGTCGGCTCGACGCTCATCGTCACCTGGGTCGTGACGCTCGTCTCGCAGATCGTCCTGCGTCGTCGCGCCGAGGCGGCCGGCCGGTCCCTGCCCCTGCGCATGTGGGGCTTCCCGTGGCTGTCGTATGTCACCTTGGCCGGCATCGCCGTGATCATCGGGCTCGGCCTGACCGTCGAATCCGTGCGCTTCCAGATCGTCGGCACGCTCATCTTCGTCGTCGCGCTCTACCTCGTCGGCCTCGTCGTTACGAAGCGCCACCCGGACGCGAAGGTCTGAGACCGCCCATCACCTCCGCCGAGGCGGCTGTCGGCTTCCGTACCCGGACCGCGGCAGTCCCCCGCGGCCGGTGTTCAGTCGCAGCCTTCGTCCGATCCAGGCATCTGAACTCGTCGAGCCTCAATCGTCGAGTGGGTCCAATGCGGCGATGAGCTCCCGCAGGGCGTGAGCCGAATCTGCCGCTCCCGCCCAGTCGGCGAGCATGTCCCTCGTCTGGCCCACGTGCCGGTTGAAGTGTCGGCCCGCATAGCTCGTCACGTCGATCGGCACGATCCTCTCCAAGGCTTCGAGCACGACGTGTGCGGCGGTGCCGAAAACGGGAACCGGCACCCCGAGGCGGCTTCGCACGGCCTCGGCCGCGGCATCAGAGGGTCGGTCGAGATGTGATTTCAGTGCGGCCCAGTCGCCGTCGCGGACGCTGAGTTCGGCGACGAAGGGAATGAACACCGTCGGCGGCAGCAGCACGGCCTCCATCGGCACCGGCAGTACGAGTCGGCCCAGCCCGCGAACAAGCGAACGCACCGCGCCCCTCGGCCCCGCGACGAGGAAACGCGGTGCGCCGGCCGGTGCCCAGAACCTCACTTCGTGCCCGGGTTCGGCTCTTCTGCCGAGCTCTCCGTCGCGCCCGTTGGCTGTGCGCACGCCCCTGTCGATCTCCCCGGCCCGACTGCCGGCTGTGCGCAGACCGCTGTCGGCCTCCCAGACCCGGTTGCCGGCTGTGCGCACACCGTCAGCCGGCGCACCCGGGTCCAGTCGTTCGGACAGGAACGCGGGTGCGACAATGACGGCTTGGGCACCGGGGAAAACGGCCTGTGCTCGTTCGAGGTCTCCTTCGACCTGGCTCGTCGTCGCAATGAACGCGGGTGAGATCTCCCGAATCGCCGAGACCACCTCAGCGTCGAGTTCACCCGGGCGAGTCGTGAGGACGATGAGGTCCCAGATTCCATCAGCGGCAGCAGCAGTCCAGTCTGTGATCGTCACCCGCCGGGTCGCGGCCACGCGGGTCACCGACCAGCCATCGCTCGAACTCGCTCGTCTGCCATCGGCTCGCCCGCGTCCTCCCGCACAGATGCTGTGTCGGGAGCCCACCTGGCCGGAATCGGTCGGATCGGCGATGCTCACGCGTCGCGGAAAGGCCGACCGCCCGTCGTCGCCGGGCGAGCGGGAGACAACGGCGACCTCGTGAGCGTCGGTGAAGAGCGCGGCTCCGGCGAGGCCGATGGCACCGGCTCCCTGGAAGAGGACTCTCAATGCTGGCTCTCCTCATTCAGCTTTCGTGGCGCGGTTCGAATGAATCGGGTCGAATGGATAGGGTCGGGCAGATCAGCGAGGGTGGATCAGCGCGGTGGCGATGGCCGCGACTCCTTCGCCGCGGCCGGTCAGCCCGAGGCCGTCCGAGGTGGTGCCCGATACCGATACCGGTGCGCCTGCTGCCGCCGACAGTGCCTGCTGGGCTTCTGTACGACGCGTGCCGATCTTCGGCCGGTTGCCGATCACTTGAACGGAGATGTTTCCGATCTCGAAGCCTGCCTCGCGGACGATGCGGGCCGCCTCGGCAAGCAGCGCCGAACCCGAGGCACCGGCGAATTCCGGGCGGTCGACGCCGAAGTGCTCACCGAGGTCGCCGAGCCCGGCGGCGGAGAACAAGGCGTCGCAGCACGCGTGGGCGGCCACGTCGGAGTCCGAGTGTCCTTCGAGTCCGGTCTCGTCCGGCCACAGCAGTCCCGCAATCCACAGCCCGCGTGCGGGATCGGCCGAGAAGGCGTGCACGTCGACACCGGTGCCGATACGGGGAATGATCTGATTCATCGTGGCTCCTTCGCCGAATCCAACGTATCTGCTCCAGGGACTGCAGCTCCGTCACGCATTCGGGCGAGCTGTTCCGCAAGGACGAGGTCGAGCGGATAGGTGATCTTCAGCGCCTCGTCGTCACCGTCGACGGCGACGATGTCGACACCTAGGCGTTCGACCAGCCCAGCGTCGTCCGTCGGAAGCGCTCGACCCGACGGGCCGGCCCAGTCGGCTGCAATCGTGGCATAGGCCCGCCGGAGCACCTCGGCGCGAAATCCTTGAGGCGTCTGGACTCGTCGCAGCTCGGCCCGATCGAAGTCTCCTCGCACCACTTCACGCGCGCCAGAGCCCTCAGCCCTCGCAATCCCTTCGGGTACGCCATTCGCGTCCGAGCCTGTACCTCCGCTCGGATTCGCGCCGTCGGTCTCGTGCGAAACGACTCGCCGCACGGTATCGATCATCGGCAGGACAGGGATGACCGCCTCGGCGCCGGATCGCAGCGCGGCAACGACTCGGGCGAACACATCGGGCGGGGTCAGGCACCTCGCCGCATCATGGACGAGAACGTAGTCCGCGACACGCTTAAGTTTCAAGGCCGTTTGCACTGAGGAAATGCGATCCTCTCCTCCTGCTACGGCTGTAATTGAAGTTTCGCATTTCTTTTCTGCTGCCACTTCGGCGATTTCTTCACGTGCGCGCATAAGAAACTCCTCGGGAGCGACCACCACGATTGTGGAGGCGACTCCCGAGGAGATGACCGTCTCAAGGCTGCGAGCCAGAACTGTCCGTCCATTCACATGGACGAAGGCCTTCGGCTCACTGCGGCCCAGACGAGATCCCGACCCTGCGGCCGGAATGATGACACAGGTGCTCAGGATGCGAGCACTTCGTCCAGCAGAGCTTCCGCCTCGGACTCTTCCTTCTTCTCGGCCAGTGCGAGTTCGGAGACGAGGATCTGGCGGGCCTTCGAGAGCATGCGCTTCTCACCGGTCGACAGGCCGCGGTCCTGCTCGCGACGCCACAGATCGCGGACGACCTCGGCAACCTTGATGACGTCACCGGACTGCAGCTTCTCAACATTGGCCTTGTACCGGCGGGACCAGTTAGCGGGTTCTTCGACGAATTCGGCACGCAGGACGTTGAAGACCTTCTCAACGCCTTCTTCACCGACGACGTCTCGCACACCGACCAGATCGCAGTTCTCTGCGGGGACCTCGATCACGAGATCGCCATGGGCGACCTGGAGCTTGAGATACAGCTTCTCCTCACCTTTGATGGCACGTTTCTTGATTTCTTGGATTGTCGCTGCACCGTGATGTGGATAGACAACAGTGTCGCCGACCTGGAAACTCATATTCTCTTCAAACCCCTTTCGCGGAATCCCAGTTTACCATGAGGCTCGCCACAGAAATCGTTCAGGGCAGCGATTCTTCATGCTAGGCTCCGCCCCTGACTCGCACTGCGATCGAGCCCATTGCCGCCTCTGTCAGCGAGAACATCGGGAGAGGACGCAGTGCCTTCATGCTCGAATGAGGACCTCGACCGACTGCGATGCGGGGGAGACTTCGCTCGCTCTTCACCGAATCTTCAGCCGCGACGCGCCCGGGCGCTGCAGAACCTCTGCGACTCCGACCGCCCGGTTCTACAGCGGGTCAAAAACCGGGTAGTATACAGACTGATCTTGTATTGCCACTTCAAGGAGCATAATGAAACGGCACAACCGCGCGGCTCTCGCCGTTGCCGCACTCGCTCTCGTTATCCCCGTCAGCGGATGTGCAAGCCTGCTGTCTCCCCATCAGACCGCCGAATACCACTACAACGGCGGCGATGGAGCCTCGGGTTCCGTCGGCGACGTCGAGGTCCGTGGGCTCATGCTCATCACGGACAAGGAAAGCTCCGGTCCGGCTCAGCTGTTCTTCACCCTCATCAACAAGGGTGACTCCACCGCCAAGGTGTCCATCGAGGTCGCAGACACCACGGTGAGCGAATCGGTCAAGGCCGGCGACACATTCGTCCAGGACCCGATGAGCCCCGAGACGTCGTCCAAGGAAGTCGTCACCGTCGACAGCCTCGAGGCGGAGCCCGGCGATCTCGTCGACATCACCGTCAAGAACGGCAGTGAGGAGAAGGTCATCGAGACTCAGCTTCTCACCGATGTCCTGCCGTACTACGACGAGTACGTGCCGTCGGATGCGCCGTCCGAGTCTCCGTCCGATATGCCCAGCGAGGACGCCGGCGCAGCAGAGGGAACCGCAGCGGCCAACGGCTGATCAGCACTCTCTGCACACACCACGCGAGAACACACACGGAGCCGCTCACATTCGTGAGCGGCTCCTTCTGTACTCATGTCCGACCGGCTGCACCCGGCCGGCTACTCCCCGCCTCACGATTCCGGCCAGCTGCTCCCGGCCTCGCCTGCACAGAAACTCAGGCTTGGCCGGTCGGTTTCCTCAGGCCTCGAACTTGTACCCGAGTCCGCGCACCGTGGTGAGCAGGCGAGGTTCCGAGGGGTTCTCCTCGATCTTCGCGCGCAGTCGTTTGACGTGGACGTCGAGCGTCTTCGTATCGCCCACGTAGTCCTCGCCCCAGATCCGGTCGATGAGCTGACCGCGGGTCATCACGCGGCCGGAGTTGCGCACGAGGATCTCGAGGAGCTCGAACTCCTTGAGCGGCATGGACTGCTCTTCACCGCGCACGGATACGACGTGGCGTTCGACGTCGATGCGCACTCCCCCGGCCTCGAGCACGGACTCGTCGTCGAACTCCTCGGTCTCGACATTGCGGCGCAGCACCGCCCGCACACGAGCCAGCAGCTCACGTGAGGAGTACGGCTTCGTCACATAGTCATCGGCGCCGAGCTCGAGCCCCACGACCTTGTCGATCTCCGAATCCTTGGCCGTGAGCATGATGATCGGCACATTGGATTTCGCCCGCAGTTCGCGGCACACCTCGGTGCCGGAGGCGCCGGGCAGCATGAGGTCGAGCAGGACCAGATCGGCGCCGGTGCGGTCGAACTCCGCCAGAGCCTTGAGCCCGTCATCGGCGACCGTCACCTCGTACCCTTCCTTACCGAGCAGGTACGACAGCGGGTCCGAGAACGAATCTTCGTCCTCGACAAGCAGAATACGAGTCACGTTGTGAGCTTCCTTTGTTCGCTTTCTTCGGTCAGATCCTTGGATGGGTCGGCGGTCGCCCCGCCGTCTCCATTGTCACCGGCGGGCTTGCCGTTGTCGTCGGCCGGGTCGTCCGCATCGGAGGCGGCGGTGCCGTGCCCAACGTCTTCCGCCGAGGCGGCACCGTTCCCGTCGTCGTCCGCCGAGGCGGTCCCGTCCTCCCCTGCCGACGTGACTCCGGTCGAATCTGCGGAGTGTTCGATGAGCACCCCGGCCGGTGCCGAATCGGTGGCGGCGGCTTCGGCTGCGGTCCCGGCCAGCGGGAGGACGATCGTGAACGTCGATCCCTTGTTCAGTCGGCTCCACACGCGCACTTCACCGCCATGGGTGGCGACGATGTGCTTGACGATGCTCAGGCCCAGCCCCGTGCCTCCGGTGATCCGGGAGCGAGCCGGGTCGACCCGGTAGAAGCGTTCGAAGACGCGCTCGGTGTCCTGAGCGGTCATGCCGATGCCCTGGTCGGTCACGGCGATCTCGATGCGCTCGTCGACGAGGTCGACTCCGACGCCGACCCGAGTGCCCTCCGGCGAGTAGTTCACGGCATTGTCGATGAGGTTGCGCACCGCATTGACGAGCAGTTCGTAGTTGCCTTCGATGAGCAGGTCGCTCGGCGGGGAGACCTCGATGTGGATGTTCTTGCCTTCCGCCCCGGTCCGGGCACGGTCAGCGGCATCGTCGACCACCTCGGCGACGGAGATCTTCTCGGTCGTCGCGGGAGCGGCGTGGTCCTGGACGCGGGAGAGGTCGATGATCTCCTGCACCAGCTGGGTCAGCCTCTTCGACTCCCGCTGCATTCTCCCGCCGAAGCGCTCGACTGCGGCGGGGTCGTCGGCGAAGTCGGTGACAGCCTCGGCGAGCAGAGCCATCGCACCGATCGGCGTCTTGAGTTCATGGGACACATTGGCGACGAAGTCGCGGCGGACGGCGTCGACGCGTTTGGATTCGGTCTGATCGTCGCAGAGGACGAGGACGAAGGAGGTGCCCAAGGGGGCGACGCGGGCGTGGAGGTAGCGAAGCACGGATTCGGAGTTCTCCCGTGTCTGCTCGAGGTCGATCTCTTCGATGAGACCGCGGGCGCGGACGCGGCCGACGACCCGCAGCATCTCGGGCGAAGCGAGCGAATGACCTCTGACCAGGCCGAACGTGTACGCGGCCGGGGAGGCTTTGACGACATCGTCACCGGCGTCGATGACGATGGCGGCCGATGGCAGGACGGCCAGCACTTCGGCGATGCCCTCGGGCAGGTCGTCCTCCGAATGCAGATCGGCAGCATCGCGGGAGCGTTCGCTGAATCGGAACGCAAGAATTCCCGCTATACCCAGGCCCAGGCCGACGACGCCGGTCAGGACCGCCACGACTAACAGATCCACAGTCTCAAGCTTAGGCGCTGTCCACCGCCCCGGCGCACCGAATTCACTTCTGCTGGCAGTATTTGCCGAGGAATTCACCTTCTCGTCTGGAGTCGTTCACTCGATCATGCGATGCTGACGTCTGTGTGCCTGCGTTCCCCGTCGTTCCTGCCCTCTGCTTTCCCCCGCTGAGGGTGCGGACCGGAACCGCGGGCACCCCTCAGGACGCCAAGCACCGCCGACAGTCACTCCCGATTGTCACGATCAAGAGTTAGGGAACCGCAGTTCATGCGCGAAGTCTTCAGAAACGAATTGGATGATCTGGCCACCCAGCTGGTCGGCATGTCCACCAAGGTCCTCGACGCCATCCGCCTGGCCAATCAGGCGCTGCATTCGAATGATCTCGAGCTGGCCGAGCAGGTCATCGAGGCCGACTCCGTCATCGACAACATGCAGTTCACCCTCGATCAGCAGGCCGCCGAGATGCTTGCCCTGCAGGCTCCGGTGGCTGCGGATCTGCGCGCCGTCATCGGCTCGCTGCGGATGTCGGCATCGCTCGAGCGCATGGGCGACCTCGCCCGTCACATCGCCCAGCAGGTGCGCATCCGCTATCCGGAGTCCGCGATCCCCGAAGGCTTCGAATCCGTGTTCTCGCGGATGGGCGAATCCGGTGACAAGATCGCCGAGGCGACGCAGAGCCTGCTCTCGAACCCCGGACTGACCGATGTGCCCACGATCAACGCCATCGACGAGGAGCTCGACGAACTCCACCTGAGCGTGTTCGGGAAGCTCGGCGAGGCTCCGGCCGGTTCGCTGGCTCCCCGCCATATCGCCGATGTCACCCTGCTCTCGCGCTACTACGAGCGTTTTGGTGATCACGCGGTGTCCGTGTCGCAGAAGGTCGAGTACCTGCTCACCGGCAACTGGGAGCCCTACCTGTCGAAGAAGTGAGGCCCGCGTCGCACGGACTCACGCACGCACGCGCAGACCGCGCAGACGGCGATCGCCGAGGT
>NZ_JAJB01000035.1:0-104026 GCF_000583215.1 Brevibacterium sp. VCM10 | reverse complement strand
TCACCTTTTTCTGTGCTGTTGCCGACTGACTCAGCCAGCCGATTCTCAGTCGTCGTCGGCGACTCCGGCCGGGCCTTCGTCGTCGAGGTGACGCTCGGGATCGGCAATCGTGTCCTTCGCCTTCGGCGACGGCGAGTGCTTGGCGGCACCGCCCGATGCCTTCGCGCCGGCCGAATCCTCGTCACCGTCGAATTCGGAGACCGGAGTATTCGTGGCTGCGGCGGCATTGACCTTGTCGGCCGCGGTCTGCACGGCATCGGCGACGGCCGGCGACTTCTCGCGGATCGACTGGTTGGCTTTTTCCACGGTGTCCTGGACGCGCGGGTCGGTCCACAGTTCCTGAGCCTGGGCCTTCAGCCGTTCGTAGCTCTGGCGCCCGGTGCGTGATCCCAGGATGAATCCGACTCCGAGACCGGCCAGGAGAATCAATCTCTTCTTCATGGTCTTGCTCCTCTTCGCAACTCGACGTCACCGTATTCGGCTCTGCTGTGCGACACAGGTCCGGGCAACGATGTGGCCGCGCACGGGCACTGTGCCCTCTGGAACCACCTTATACCGAGTGGGGCCCGTGCGGGTATGGATTGCGCCGCTGAAGCGGATTCCCCACGGCCACCGGGCCGGCACGCGGTGATTGCGATTGTGCCCTGTCCGGCTCAGCCGAGACTCGGCTGCTGCTGAGTGATGCAGTGGATTCCGCCGCCGCGGGCGAAGAGCTCGCGAGCATCGACCCCGACGACCTTCCGGCCCGGGTAGACGCGTTCGAGCACGGCAGCCGCCTCGGCGTCCATCGGATCATCGAAGGTGCACGCGATGACCCCGCCGTTGGTGACGAGGTGATTGACGTACGAGTAGTCGACCCATCCCTCCTCGTCGCGCAGCACCTCGGGGGCCGGGATCGGCACGACCTCGAACGGTGTGTCGTCGGCCGTGGTCTCGGCCGCGAACTGCTCCTTGAGTCCGCGACTGAATTCGAAGTCCGGATGCTCGGGATTGCGCTGATCGTGGACGAGCACGACGCCTGGGCTGGGCATCGCGGCGACGATGTCGACGTGTCCTCGGGTGCCGAAGGTCTGGTTGTCCCGGTGGAGTCCGCGGTCGAGCCAGATGACCTTCTTCGCCCCGATCGTGCGCGCGAATTCGGCCTCCACATCGGCTTCCGTCAGCCCCGGGTTGCGCCCGGGATCGAGTTGGACGCTGCGCGTGGCGAGCACGGTGCCCGCACCGTCAACATGGATTCCGCCGCCTTCATTGCGCAGATCCGAGGACACCACGGGCGTCCCGGCGAGGTCCGCGACGAATTTCCCGATGTGCTCGTCGTGATCCCAGCTCGCCCATTCCTGCGCACCCCAGCCGTTGAACACCCAGTCCACCGCGTGCAGCGCGCCCGCCTCGTCGATGACGAAGCTCGGCCCGATATCGCGCATCCACGCATCGTCGAGGTCGGCG
Source organism: Brevibacterium sp. VCM10 (assembly GCF_000583215.1). Taxonomy (NCBI): domain Bacteria; kingdom Bacillati; phylum Actinomycetota; class Actinomycetes; order Micrococcales; family Brevibacteriaceae; genus Brevibacterium; species Brevibacterium sp. VCM10. Next base: position 102,580 of record NZ_JAJB01000035.1, on the reverse strand, counting down.
TTGACGATCGTGATCCCATGGGTGATCCCCTCGCCGAGGTGGCGCTTGGCATGATCGGTCTGTGCCCTGGTCACCACGACCGTGACTGGGGTGAATTCGCTGGTGGCGCGGGCGACGGCGGCCCAGGTGGCGCGTGCGGCCTCGGCCTCTGCTTCCGTATCGCCGAGGGCGTAGCCCGACGACGGGAACGCCATCCAGACTCGATCCTGGGCGGCGGTCTCCGCTGGCATGTGCAACGTCATCGTTCGTCCCTTCGCTTGGCCGGTCACTGAGCCCGAGTGTAGCCAGAATCTCGCCACGGCGGTCGACGGATTTCGTTGTCGACCTGCCCGGCTCTCGACTCGTTTCCGCTCTCGAGCAACCCGCAGTCCGGGGCAGCCATGTCGATTCCGTATAGTCAGGCGGAGAACGGACAAGTCGAACGTGCCAAGGGAGGCATCAGTTGTCAGCAGCGGACGCAGACGCAGCATTCGGCCGGCAGGGGACGGGGCCGCTGGCCGGAACCGTCGTGGCCGACTTCTCGCGAGTCCTCGCCGGCCCCTACGCGACGATGATGCTTGCGGACCTGGGGGCCACGGTCATCAAGGTGGAGGGGGAGACCGGGGACGATACACGTCACTGGGCGCCGCCTCGGCGAGGGGACGATGCGACGTATTTCCTCACGGCGAACCGGAACAAGCACTCCGTCGTCCTCGATTTCAAGGACGAGGATGATCTCGCCTTCGCGCAGCAGCTGGCCGCGCGTGCGGACGTGCTCGTGGAGAACTTCAAGGCCGGGGGACTGGCGAAGTACGGCCTCGACTATGACACGGTCAGCGCGGTCAACCCCGGAATCGTCTACGCCTCGGTGACGGGTTTCGGTCGAGGCAACCCGCAGCCCGGCTACGATCTGCTCATCCAGGGTCTGTCCGGATTCATGTCGGTGACCGGATCCGAGGAATCGGGCCCGGTCAAGGCCGGTGTCGCCGTCGTCGACGTGATCACGGGGCTGCACACGGCCGTGGGCATCCTCGGTGCGCTCAACCATCGCAAGGACACCGGCGTCGGTCAGCTGGTGGAGACGAACCTGCTGTCCTCGGCGCTGTCCGGTCTGGCGAACCAGACTTCGGCGTACGTGGCCGGCGGCGTGACTCCGCAGGCGATGGGCAACAAGCACCCGAGCCTCTACCCGTACCAGCCGATGCCCACGGCCGAGGGGCAGATCATCATCGCGTGCGGCAACGACAAGCAGTTCGCCCGCCTCGCCGAGGTGCTCGGCCACCCCGAATGGGCTCGTGATGAGCGGTTCGCGAACTTCGCCGACCGCAACGTCAACCGCGACGACCTCGAACCCGAGCTCATCGCCGCGCTGAGTGAGAAGACGAATCAGGAATGGTTCGACATCCTCACCGAGGCGGGGCTGCCCTGTGCACCGATCAACTCGATCGCCCAGGGCGTGGACCTGGCATCGTCGCTGGGGCTCGAACCCGTCGCCGAGGCGGGTCAGGGAGATCGCGTCATCCCCACCGTGGCCAACCCGATCCGACTGTCCGAGACCCCGCCCAGCTACGAACTGGCCCCGCCGACGCTCGGCGATTCCACCGAAGCGGTCAAGGCGTGGCTGCGGGCCGGCGAATAGGCGGCGCTCTGCCGTGGTCGGTCTGCCGTGGGTCGGCGAGGCGGCCGTGGTCGGTCTGCCGTGGTTCGGCGAGCCATCGTGCCTGCGACCGCGAAAGGTGGGACATCGTGTGTGCGGTGGTCGCGGATGATGGGTCATCGTGCGTCTGATGACCGCGAATGATTGTGCCGACACCCGGGCGGGCAGCGCCACAGCTGAAGTACGCTATTGACTGTGCGTTGTCACCGAGGGAACTGCGAAGCGACCAGCGCGGTGCGGGACCTGCAGTGACGACAGTCGTAACCCCAAGAGAATTCCGGAACCGAGATGGACAATGAGCCGACCGAGGTCACGCCTCGGCGACGTTCGGCGGTGAAACGGACCCTGATGGTCATCGCGATGGCGATCACGGGGTTCCATATCTTCGCCAGCTTCCTGTGGATCGCCCCTGCGTCGACGATGCGGGAGGTGATTCCCGGTGACCTGCTCTCCAAATACATGATCCCGCTGTGGGGACAGTCGTGGAGCGTGTTCGCCCCCGAGCCGATCAACGGAGACTACTACTTCGACGTGCGCGCGGTGATCACAACCGACAGCGGCGAAGAGATCACTCAGTGGGTGCGGGCCACCGACGTCGAACTCGACCACTCCACCTACAAGCTCTTTCCGCCGCGGTCGGCGGGACTGGGCATCGGAGTGGCCTCGGACATCAAGGGCTCGTGGGAGGACCTGCCCGACGACCAGAAGGCGATCGTCAAACTCGACTACTTCAAGGGCGATGACTCCGTCGACCGTCTGGAGACGAAGATGAAGGAGTACGACGACCCGGAGAACGCGATCCCGGCCTATCTCGAGAGCGAACACCTGGCCACGGCCTATGCGACCCAGGTGGCGAAGGCCATCTGGGGCGACGATGTCCAGCGCGTCCAATACCAGGCCGCCCGTCAGAACGTCGTGCCGTTCGCCGACCGCAACGACAAAGGCGCGAAACGTCCGAACATCCAGCCCGTGCCCGTGGGCTGGCGCGCACTCGTCGTCGAAGACCATCAGTCCCAGGAGGAATTCACGAAATACTTCTGCGCCTCGGACGAAGTGAGGTGCGTCGGTGAACAGTGACAACACGACCGGCAGGGACGATCGTGACGCTGAGGTCACGGACCAGCGGACCGGCACGACCGCCTCGGCGCAGGTCTCCGCCCCCGAATTCGGGCTCGTCCCGGTGACGGCCCTCGTGCGGACGAAGCTCGCGCAGGGGTGGAACTGGCTCGAGGAGATGCTCACCGGCCGTTACCACGCGACCTACGGGCTGGCTGTGACGCGGATCCTCATCGGCCTCACCGGGCTCGGCCTCATCCTCACGAACTTCAGCGCCCGGCACTACGCCTTCGGTGTGGGATCGGCCTGGAACGGCGAGATCGCCGAACCGAAGAGCGACTTCCCGAACATCTGGCTGTTCTCCCTCTTCCACCGGGCGGTGACTGTGCCGCCGCTGTTCACCGCGATGCTGATCGGACTCGCGCTGTTGGCGATCGTCATCATCCTCGGCTGGCGCACGCGCATCGTCCTGCCCTTCTACCTCGTGCTGTGGGTGAGCTTCATCGAGCTCAACGACGGGGCCGGCGACCAGGGCGACAACGCCTACAGGATGTTCATGATCGCCCTGCTCTTCGCCGATACGACCCGCCGGTGGTCCCTCGATGCCAGGCGGCGGGCGCGGAACCCCGAGTTCCCGGACAACGACGGCGGTCAGTGGCGCTGGGCGCTCATCATGGCCAACAATCTGGCGATCGTCGTGCTCGCGTTCCAGGTGTGCGCGATCTACATGTCGGGTGGTCTGTACAAGGCCGGAGGTGAAGCCTGGCAGCACGGTTTCGCCGTGTACAACCCGCTGCACACTCAGCAGTTCGGCACGTGGCCGGTGCTGTCGGACCTGGTCACGGCGTGGGGGCCGATGGTCGTGGCGATCTCGTGGGGATCGATCCTCTTCCAGTGCGCCTTCCCGTTCATGCTCTTCAACCGCTACACCCGCATCATCGCGCTGCTGGGCATCCTGTCCTTCCATTTGGGCATCGCGCTGCTCATGGGCCTGCCGTGGTTCTCGCTGACGATGATCGCCGTCGATGCGATCTTCATCCGCGACCGTTCGTTCGCGAAGGTCAGCGCCTACCTGCGGCACTGGTGGACGTCATCGGCGCCGCGGGATGCTGGTGAGGCTTCGGGCGGTTCGGCCGGTGGCCGCGGTGGTTCGGCCGGTCGAGTGGCCGGTGGCCGCGGTTCCAAAGACACTGTTGCGAAGGCCGGCACGAGTGCCAAGTCGAAAGCTTCTGCCGGGCCACGCAAGAAGTAGTCCGCGTGCGCGTCGACGCCGCAGGCTCCCGCGGCAGGTAAACCGCGCGCAGCGTCCCGCAGACGGTGCTCGGCGTCCTGCCCACGGTGCTCGGCGTCCAACCCACGGTGCTCAGCGTCCTGCAGGCGCAGAATGGGACATGTTTCTCTGAAATGCTCACCGAAGAAAGTGAGCGATTCGGAAGAACATGTCCCATTCGACTCTGTGCTCCAGTTCAGTGCCCTCGTTCTGTGCCGCCTGAGGGAACTGCGCCGCAACGACTGTCAGCCACTCCTCCTGTCGGCGCAGACATTCGCAGTTCCCGCGTTCGGCCGGCATCGGTAGGCGGAACAGCCCAGTCTGAGTTGAATAGCCCATGTTCAAACATGTGCTTTCCAACTCAGACTGGGCTGAACCCGCGCGGCCGGGAGCCTCAGCGCTTGGGGCGCAGCTCCAGGCCGGTGGCCTCGGGATCCTCGGGCAGGTCGACGACCACGGTGTCCCCGTCGACGATGTCGCCGGCCAGCAGCGCGCGGGCCAGTTTGTCGCCGATTTCGCGCTGGACCAGCCTGCGCAGCGGCCGGGCACCGAACGCCGGATCGTAGCCTTCGAGGGCCAACCAGTCCTCGGCGCCCTGAGTGACCTCGAGCGAGACCCGACGGTCGGAGAGCCTGCGCGACATGTGCGCGATCTGCAGATCGACGATCGACGCGAGCTCGCTCTGGCTGAGTGCGTCGAAGAGCACGATGTCGTCGAGACGGTTGAGGAACTCGGGCTTGAACGTCGAATGCACGACATCAAGCACCTTGGACCTCTGCTCCTCGGTCGACAGGTTCGTGTTGACGAGGAACTGCGAACCGAGGTTCGAAGTCAGGATCAGGATGGTGTTCCTGAAATCGACCGTTCGGCCCTGACCATCGGTGAGGCGGCCGTCATCGAGGACCTGCAGCAGGATGTCGAAGACGGACGGGTGCGCCTTCTCCACCTCGTCGAGCAGGACGACGGAGTACGGACGACGGCGGACCGCTTCGGTGAGCTGGCCGCCCTCGTCGTATCCGACGTAGCCCGGAGGGGCACCGACGAGGCGGGACACGGTGTGCTTCTCACCGTATTCGCTCATATCGATCCTGATCAGGGCCTTCTCATCGTCGAAGAGGAAGTCCGCCAGCGACTTCGCGAGCTCCGTCTTACCCACACCGGTGGGCCCGAGGAACAGGAACGAACCGGTCGGACGGTCGGGGTCGGCGACACCCGCACGCGAACGGCGGATGGCGTCGGAGACCGCGGCGACAGCGTTCTTCTGACCGATGAGGCGCTCACCGAGGATGTTCTCGGCTTCGAGCAGCTTCTCGACCTCACCTTGGACGAGGCGTCCTGCGGGAATGCCCGTCCAGGAGGAGACCACCTCGGCGATATCGCTGCTCGAGACCTTGTCCGAGACCATCGGATCCGAGGTCTGACCGGCGTCGGCCTGAGCCTCTGCTGCTTCGGCTTCGGCGATCTCCTTCTGCACGGCGGGGATCTCCCCGTAGAGCAGGCGGGATGCGGTCTCGAGGTCCGTGTCGCGCTGAGCCTTCTCGGCGGCCGAACGCAGTTCGTCGAGCTTCGTCTTCAGCTCACCGACCCGGTTGAGGCCGGCACGCTGGGACTCCCACGTCGCTTCGAGCGAACGCAACTCCTCCTCTTTGTCAGCGAGGTCGGCGCGCAGGGCGGTCAGGCGCTCGGCCGATGCGGAATCGGTCTCCTTCGACAGGGCCATTTCCTCCATCTTCAGGCGGTCCACGGCGCGGCGGAGCTCATCGATCTCGACCGGAGCCGAGTCGATCTCCATCCGCAGGCGGGAGGCCGCCTCGTCGACGAGGTCGATGGCCTTGTCCGGCAGCTGCCTGCCGGTGATGTACCGGTCCGACATCGTCGCCGCGGCCACCAGCGCGCCGTCATTGATCGAGACCTTGTGGTGCGCCTCGTAGCGTTCCTTGAGCCCGCGGAGGATCGCGATCGTGTCCTCGACGCTGGGCTCTCCGACGAACACCTGCTGGAACCTGCGCTCAAGGGCAGGGTCCTTTTCGATGTTCTCGCGGTACTCGTCCAGGGTCGTGGCGCCGATCATCCGCAGCTCGCCGCGGGCGAGCATCGGCTTGAGCATATTGCCCGCGTCCATCGAGGAGTCCCCGCCGGCGCCGGCTCCGACGATCGTGTGGAGCTCGTCGATGAAGGTGATGATCTGCCCGTCGGAGTTCTTGATCTCCTCGAGCACGGCCTTGAGCCGCTCCTCGAACTCGCCGCGGTACTTCGCACCGGCGACCATGGCGGACAGGTCGAGGCTGATGAGCGTCTTGTCCCGCAGCGATTCGGGCACGTCTCCGGCCACGATCCGCTGGGCCAGGCCCTCGACGACGGCGGTCTTGCCGACGCCGGGATCACCGATGAGGACGGGGTTGTTCTTCGTCCTGCGCGAGAGCACCTGGACGACGCGGCGCACTTCCTTGTCGCGGCCGATCACCGGGTCGAGCTTGCCTTCGCGGGCGGTGGCGGTGAGGTCGACGCCGAACTTCTCCAGCGACTGCAAGGTCTCCTCGGGGTTCTCCGAAGTGACCTTCTTGCCTCCGCGCAGTTCGGGCAGGGCCGCAAGCAGTGCGTCCCGGTTCGCCCCATTCGCGCGCAGCGTTTCGCCGGCGCCGTCATCTCCGGCCGCCGCTGCGAGCAGCAGGTGCTCGGTCGAAACGAACTGATCGCCCAGGGAGGTCATCTCCTCCTGCGCGAGGTTCATCATCTCGAGTCCGGCGCGGGACAGGCCCGGCTGGCTGACCGAAGATCCGCTGACCGTGGGGAACCTGCCGATCGCTGCTTCAATCGCGGTGAGCACCGACTGTGGGTCGGCGCCGACCTTCGTCAGCAGGGCCGAGGCCAGGGAGTCGGGCTGCTTGAGCAGCGCGGCCACGAGGTGGGCCGGTTCGATCTGGTTGTTGTGCCGGGCGACGACGTCGTTGACCGCAGTCTGCAGCGCCTCCCGGGATTTGGTTGTCATCTGTGCGTCCATCTGCGCATCTCCTTCTTGAATTCTGTGCTGATTTCAGCTCTCGAAAAGAACAACATCGACAAAGTTGAGTCTATTCCGCTCAACTTTGAAAATCGAGAGGAAATTCGCCGAGGCGGCCCGCCCGGATGCGTGGCGCCACCGGTCAGGGGCCGGCCCAGAAACGGGCCGGGACCGGCCCGGAAAACCAACCGGGACCGGCCCGGTCCTACCGGGTGATGACGGACTGCAGGTCGAAGCGGTGGAGCACCTTGTCCGCGACCTCCGGATCGGTGCCGCGCTCACGACGAGCTTTGAGCACCTCGGCGCGGGCGGACTGCATGGCCTTCTTCTGCACGGCCAACATCTGCTCCCGGTGTTCCTTGAACGCCATCGCCTGCTCCGAACTCGCCTGGTCATCGGTGGTTCCGCTGAGCTGATCGTGCAGGACCTTGAACCTCGCACGCAGTGGTTCGATGATGTCGTCGGGCAGGCTGTCATCGTTCTTGATCTCGCGCATCGCTGCCTTGTAGGCGCGCAGTGCAATGTCCCTGGTCGCCTGATGTTCCTTCTCCGCTTCGTCGTCGATGCCGAGGACAGCGACGACTGTCGGAAAGCTCAGGCCCGCCAGCACCAGAGTGACCAGCAGAACCACCGCCGCCGCGACGACGACATAGGACCGGCCGGGGAACGCGGCGCCGGAGGCCGTCGTGGCCGGGATCGACAGGGCGAGGGCGACTGTGGCCAGGCCGCGCATCCCGCCCCAGGTCATCAGTGTGGCATCGCGGACGCTCAAGGGTGCGGCGTCGGGATCCTCCTCGCGTCTCTTGCGTTCGATGAGTGTGCCCAGCAGCAGCCACACGAAGCGGACGGCGACGACCACGACGGCGATGAAGCCGCCGACGAGCAGCGCTCGCCCGAGGTCGGCATGCTCGGATTCGACGATGAGGCGCAGGTCGAGGCCGATGAGTCCGAAGGCGATTCCCGTGATGAGCATCTCGAGGACCTGCCACGTCGAATTCTGCGTCACCCGCTCCGCCGAGTTGCCCGCGACATCGCGGCGCCGCACCTCGAGGGCTGCGACGACGACGGCGATGACCCCGCTGGCGTGGAAGTGCTCGGCGACGAGGTAGACGCCGAAGGGCAGGACGAGCATCAGGGAGGACCGAGCGATCGTGTGATCGATCTTCTCCATCACCCACCAGGCGGCGAAGGACAGCACCAAGCCGACGAGGATCGCCACGACGGCGGAGACGACGAACGACACGGCCAGATCTGCGTAGTCCACCTCGGTGCCGGCCAATACCGCGGCCATCGCGGTCTGGAAGATGACCAGGGAGGCGGCATCGTTGAACAGGCCCTCGCTCTGCAGGGTCGACATGATGCGGCGGGGGATCGACACGGTGCTGGCCACGGCTTCGACAGCGACCGGGTCGGGTGGGGCGAGCATGGCGCCGAGCGCGATGGCCGCGGCGATCGTGATTCCGGGGATGAGGAAGACCGCGGACCCGGCGACGGCGGCCACGGTCACCCCGACCAAGGCCACGGACATGCCGAGGATCGTGCGCCACCGGATCGCGAACAGCGCCCACGACGTCTTCTGTGCGGCGGCGAAAAGCAGGGGCGGCAGGAAGAGAGGGAGGACGAGCTCCGGATCGATGGCCACCTCGGCGAAAGTGGGGATGAACGCGCCGGCGATGCCGATGAGGACCATGAGCGCCGGCCACGGAAGCTTGAGCTTCTGCCCCAGACCGACCACCACCGAGGTGGCGGCACCGAATCCGATGATCATCAGCAGTGTGGTCATGCCAGTCCCTCCGAATCGCTCCCACCGCAGCAGATGTGTCCGGAGGCGGGCGGAAATCGTCGGCGCAGATTCCGCGCCGGGCCCGGCGACCTTTGGCAGAATGAGGCTATGTCGGAATCAATTGTATTCGCGCTGCTCGACGACGGGGTCGCGTCCGTGACGATCAATCGGCCATCCACGCGCAACGCGCTGTCGCTTCACGTGATGGAATCCCTCATCGACACCCTCACCGAGGTGGCCGACCGCACCGATGTGCGCGCAGTCATCTTGTCGACCGCCGGCCATGTGTTCAGCTCCGGTCATGACCTCACCGAGATCCGCGGGGCGGATCTGGAGACCCAGCAGGTCACGTTCGATGCCTGTGCACGGCTGATGCAGCTGATCCGATCAATCCCGCAGCCGGTGATCGCGCAGGTCCAGGGCGTGGCCACGGCGGCCGGCTGCCAGCTGGCGGCGACCTGCGATCTGGCCGTCGCCGCCGAATCCGCCAGGTTCGCGACGCCGGGCGTGAAGATCGGGCTGTTCTGTTCGACGCCGATGGTGGCGCTCTCCCGTGCGGTGCCGGCGAAGCAGGCGATGCGGATGCTGCTGACCGGTGACTTCGTGACCGCCGAGGATGCGCTGACGTTCGGTCTCGTCTCGGATGTCGTCGCCGATGCCGATCTGGAGTCGGCCACCGTGGAATTGGCTCGCAAGGTCGCGTCCGCCTCGTCGGCTACAGTTGCCCTAGGAAAGGCTGCGTTCTACGAACAGCGGGAACTGCCTGTGGCCGATGCCTATGCGCGGATGTCGCAGGTGATGGCGGACAACGCCGTCGCAGCCGATGCGCAGGAGGGGATCGATGCCTTCCTGAACAAGAGGGAACCGCAGTGGCAGCACCGCCGCTGAGGCGGAGGGTGTGACGATGAGAAGAGGACCGTCGTGTCGGTGATAGTGACCGGAGCCAGCGGCTTCATCGGCGGTGCCATTGCACGGGCGCTCGCCGATCGGGACGAAACGGTCTATGCTCTGTGCCGGAGAGACCCCGAGATCCCCGGGGTGAACTTCCAACACTGGGACATCACACAACCCGCTCCCGCGTCGGTGACCTCGTTGGCCAAGAGCGTGACCGCGGTCTTCCACTGTGCCGGAATCTCTTCGGTCAGCGCCGATGACGACGATCTCTACGCCGTGAAGGTGACGGGCACGCGTCATGTCCTCGATGCCTTCCCGGTCGCCCGGATCGTCCACCTGTCCTCGACGACGGTGTACTCCGAGACCGAACCCCACACCGAGCTGTGGGAGGAGGCCGGGCCGAAGGATCCCAGTGAATTCGCCGACGCCTACTCCCGCACTCACGCTCTCGCCGAGCAGCTTGTCATGAGGATCCGCCCCGATGCCGCGATTCTGCGGCCCGCGTCGGTCTACGGTCCGGGGGAGACGATGCTCATGCCGTTCCTGTCGAGGCTGGCGAAGAAGGGTGTGCTGCGGCTGCCCGGCGGCGGTCGGCAGAAGCTCACCCTGACGCATGTCGACAATGTGGTGCGAGCCGCTCTCGCCTGCCTCGACGTGCCGTCGGCGGCGGGACCCTTCAATATCGGCGACCCGATTCCGTACCGGCTCAAAGAGGCGATCGTCACGCACTTCGCGCGGATGGGCTACGACCAGGTCGTCATCGAAGGCGTGGCGAAGGACAAGGCGCTGGTCGCGGCGAAGCTCGGACTCAAGATCAAGGGCGTGTTCAAGCGCGGGGACCAAGCAAAGCTCTTCCTGGTCAAGTACCTGCAGTCCGATCGGACGTACAACCTGTCGCGGCAGCAGCGGGTGCTCGGCATCTCGACTACACAACACCTCATCCCGTCCCGCCTGCAGTAGTCAGATGACCACTCCGCCGCCGGACCCGGCGACTGAGGCACTCACCGCTTCAGCCCGTGCTGGGCGGCGACGATTTTCGATACGAGCTCGCGCGGAAGCGCACGCCCCAGAAGGAACGGCAGCGGCGCTCTGCTGCCGACGGCGTAGAACTCCCGCGGCCTCGGAGCGATGATCGCATCGACGATCGTGACCGCAACCTTGGCGGCCGGAATGCCGCCGCGTTCGTGGGCGTCGAGATGCTGGAGCATCGTCGTCACGTCCTGCGTATAGGGCGACCCCTCGTCGAGGTACTTCGTCCGTCGCAGCCCGATACCTGTGGCGATCGATCCCGGTTCGACGGTGGTCACCCATACGCCGAAGGGTGAGAGCTCCTGCCGTGCCGCCGTGGCGAAAGCGCGCAGAGCCGCCTTCGCCGCAGAATACGAACTGCGGTGGGCCAAAGGGAAGCTGGCGAGCATCGACCCGACCATGATGATGCGTCCCGCCCGCCTCGCACGCATTCCGGGCAGAACGAGTTGGCTCAATCGAACCGGCCCGAACACATTCGTGCGGAAGAGCCGCTCGATCGCCTCCGCCGGCAGCTCTTCGAACGGACCCGACTGGCTCTCCCCGGCGTTGTTGATGAGCACATCGATGCTCTCGAGCAGACCGAGCCCGTCGAGCTCTGCGGCCAGCCGGTCCGGACCGTCCGGGTCGGCGAGATCGAGCCGAAGATAACGGACGCCGGGGATCCGTTCGGCAGGGGAGAGACGGTCGGGGTTCCGGCTGGTCGTCACCACTGTGCAGCCTTTCGCCGCGAGCGCCTCGGCGACGGCTCGACCGATTCCCGAAGTGCCGCCGGTGACTAAGACTGTGAGGGCTGAACGCGCGCTGCCGGTCACGAGTGCGCTCCTTCGTCTCGTGCAGACCCGCTTTCCGGTCGCACAGATGTCACCGCACGACTCGCCTCTGCGGCAGCGCGCCCGGCACGCAGGCCGGAGAAGATGCACCCGCCGAGGAACGTTCCCTCGAGCGCGTTGTAGCCGTGCATTCCGCCGCCCCCGAAACCGGTGACCTCCCCGGCCGCGTACAGGCCAGGGATCGGTGTGTTCGAGTCTGTGCCACCTGCGCTGTCACCAGTGACGGCTCCCGCCAGCACCTGCCCGTCGAGGTTCGTCTCCAGCCCGCCGAGGGTCTTGCGCGAGAGCAGGCTCAGACGCACCGCGATGAGCGGGCCGTGTGCCGGGTCGAGGATCTTGTGCGGCTTGACCGCGCGCACGATCTTGTCGCCCAGGTAGGACCGCGCATTGTGGATGGCCTGGACCTGCGCGTCCTTCGAGAACGCATGCTCGGTCTGCCGATCCCGCTGCCGGATCTGTGCGATGAGGTGGTCGTGGTCGATGACCGGTCCGCGGGAGCGTTCATTCATTCCCGCGACCAGTTCCTCGGTCGTGTCTGCCACGACGAAGTCGGAGCCGTACTTCTTGAAAGCCTCGATCGGTCCCGGCGCATCGGAGGAGCGCACCCGATCGAGCGTGATCCGGATGTCCTTCTCGGTGAGGTCCGGGTTCTGCTCCGAACCGGAGAGCGCGAATTCCTTGCGGATGATCGACTCGTTGAGCACGAACCACGAATAGTCGTGCCCGGTCTCCAGGATCGTGCGCATCGTCCGATTCGTATCGAAGCCGGGATAGTTCGGCGCAGGGAAACGATTGCCCTCGGCATCGAACCACATCGACGACGGACCGGGAATGATCCGGATGCCGTGCTCCGGCCAGATCGGGTTCCAGTTCTCGATTCCCTCCGTGTACGCCCAGATCCGGTCCCGGTTGATGAGGCTGGCACCGGCATCCTCGGCGATCTGCAGCATCCGCCCATCCACATGCGCGGGCACTCCGGCGAGCATCGTATCCGGGAACTCGCCGAGGCGGTCGACCGGCCAGTACTTCTTCATCAGCTCGAAATTGTGTCCGATGCCGCCGGTGGTGACGATGACGGCGGGAGCGCGGAGTTCGAAGTCGGTGAGTTCGTCGCGGTTCGATTCGACTCCGCGGGCCGTGTGGCTGGGGGCGAGCGTGTGCCCGCGGACGCCGACGACGGCTCCGCCCTCGGTGATGAGTTCGTCGACGCGGTGACGGAAGGCGAACTCGACGAGCCCGTCCGCCTCGGCGGCTTCGACGGGTTCGCGGAAGACCCGGACCACCTCGGGGCCGGTGCCCCAGGTGAGGTGGAAGCGCGGCACGGAATTGCCGTGCTCGCCCGCCCCGGAGCCTCCCCGTTCGGCCCACCCGACGATCGGCGTCAGTCGCAGGCCCAGGTCACGCAGGTACCGGCGCTTCTCACCGGCGGCGAACTCGAGGTAGGCCTCCGCCCATTTCCGGGGCCAATGATCGTCCTCCCGGTCGAATCCCGCCGAGGTGGCCCAGTCGTCCTTGGCGAGTTCGAGCGAATCGTGGATGCGCAGTCGCCGCTGTTCGGGGGAGTCGATGAGGAAGAGTCCGCCGAGGGACCAGAACGCCTGTCCGCCGAGGTTCGCCCGGTTCTCCTGGTCGAGGATGAGCACGCGTTTGCCGGCCTGGGTGAGTTCGTGGGCGGCGACGAGACCGGCGAGTCCAGCCCCGACGACGATCGCATCGGGGGAGCGGCGATCCGGGGCGGAATGATCACCGGGTCCGGCGCTGTCTCTGCCGTCACCAGGTGCGTGGGACGAGCCCGTGCTGTCTAAAGAACCCATCGTCGACTCCTCTGTCGTCTCTGTCAGCTGGTGAACCGATGTTAAGTGTGCGCATATTGTCCGGAACGGGCCGTTTTCTGACATTCTGCGCACACTTACTTACCAGTAGACCTCAGTATTGCAGACGTTCCCGGTGTGAAGAGGCACAGACGGTCCGCAGTCAGGCGCACTTTCGGTCGGTGTCGATCAGCCTTCGAGGGTGCGGTCGAGCCAATCGGCGGCTGCGGCGAAGGACTCGTCCGTCGTCGTCGGGTCGACCGGCACCACGGCCCCGTCGGAGCTCGGGTAGCTGCCGAGGAAGTGCAGTGTGAGAGCCGCCCGGTGAACGCCCTGCAGGGCCTCGGCCATCCGTGCTTCATGAATGTGCCCGAGCAGATCGATCGAGAACTGGTAGAGGCCCAGCCCGTCACCGGTGGGACGGGACTCGATGCGGGACATATTCACCCCGCGGCTGGAGAACTGTTCGAGCAGTTCGAGCAGCGAACCCGCCCGGTCCGAGCGCAGGGCCGCGACGATGGTCGTCTTATCGGCGCCGGTCGGAGCGGGCAGAGGGCCCGGGCGGGTGACCACGACGAATCGGGTGACGGCATCTTTGCGGTCGCCGATGTCCTCGGCGACGACCTCGAGTCCATAGCGATGGGCGGCCAGCGCCGGGCAGACCGCGGCCATATGGTCACCTGCATCATTGGCCAGATCCCGGGCGGCAGCGGCAGTCGAGGAGGTGGGCAGGTAGACGGCTTCGGGGAAGTTCTCGTTCATGAATGCCCGGACCTGCGCTTCGCCGTGCGGATGCGAACCGAAGGAGGAGATCTCTTCCCTGGTGGTGCCGGGTTTCACGGCGAGGACGAAGCGGACGGGCACGACCACCTCGGCGATGATCTGCAGGCGCCCGTTCTCGGTGAGCGCATCGATCGTGGCGGGCACTCCGCCTTCCAGCGAGTTCTCGATCGGCACGACCGCGGCATCGCAGTCACCCTCGAGCACCGCGTCGAGTGCCGAGGGGGCGTTGCGCATCGGATGCGTCGTGGCCTCGGCGCGCAGGTTCCGGGAGTCGAGGAAGCTGAGCAGGGCCGCCTCGGTGAAGGTGGCCTCAGGGCCGAGGTAGGCGAAACGGTTGAGGCTCACTTGCCGGTCTCCTTCTGGTTACGGTTCCGCTTCGCGCGGAGGCGGCGGACGAGGAGCGCACGGGCGACGTCGCGGTACTGCGCGGCACGGTGCAGCTGTGCCTTGAGATCGCGCCCGGTGACGCGGTGGTGGAGGTCGCATTCGACCTCTTCGACGCGCAGTCCGGCACCCACGACGTCGATGGTCATGGCCGCCTCGACGCCCCATCCTGCGGCGAACGGCTGGGCCGCATCGAAGGCCTCCCTCGACAGGCAGCGCATTCCCGACAGGGGCTGGGTGGCGTCGAATCCGGAGAGTTCGGCGATGCCCTTCTTCGCCAGTCCGACGACGAAGCCGAAGCCTCCGCCCTTGCGTTTCTGCGCGGGCAGGATCGCGATCGTCATGTCCGCCCGACCGGCGAGCACGGGCTCGGCCAGGGGAGCGGTGTTGATGGCAGAGTCCTCGAGGTCGCCGTCGATGAACAGCAGCGCCCGGTGGTGCGGGTCGACGCCCGGGTCCGCATCGGAGATCTCCCGATTGCGCACAGCGAAGGCCCCGGTCATCATGGCCGCGGCCTTGCCCTTGTTCTTCGGGTGGGTGATGACCTCGGCGCCGGCCCGGCGAGCCAGGGTGCCCGTGTCATCGGCCGATCCGTCGTCGACGACGAGGACCATGTCGACCCCGGGGATCCGCTTGGCCGCAGCGACGGTGGCACCGATCCGCTGGGATTCGTTCATCGCGGGGATGATGGCGGCGACCGCCTCGGGGGCGGGGTGCGGCTGTGCGCTCATGTCGGTTCTCCTGTCCGTCACCGGCACCGAGGCGGGACACCGTTTCCGGGGCCCGCCCCGGTGATGGGGTGGTGACGGATATCAGTGGATGGTCAGCTGGCGGGACACGATGCCCGAGCGGACGCGGCGGGCCTCGGTGCTCATCGGCTCGGTCGTGTTCAGCGCCTCGTCGAGGCGTTTGCCGAACGTGGTGATGGGCTCTTCGACGTCGTCGACCTGGGTGCCGAACTCGAGTTCCCAGACGGGGACGATGATGCCGTGGGCGCGGAAGTAGCCGAGGAAGGTGCCGATTCCGCCGAGGTCGTTGGCGTTCTCGGCCTGCAGGCGGGCCATCGCATCGACGACGCGGTCTTCGCCTTCGGGGCGGGCCCAGCGGACGTAGGTGCGGCCGGACATCTCGGTCCAGTAGGCGGAGTCGACGGAGGCGAGCTTCTCGGTCGGGGCCACGGAGTCGTTGGCCTGCTGGAGGGCGGCGGCGACGTCGGCATCGGATTCGGCTTCGGGCAGGGCCCAGTAGTCGAAGTTCTCGAGCACACGGACCTCGAACGGGTGAGAGGTGTCGAGGATGTCCTGCAGGCGGGGGCCCTCACCGGGTTCGGTCGTGGCTTCGATGGAGGTGCCGGGTTCGGCGTCGACGGCGGCCAGCAGGCCGCGGGCGACATCGCGGGAGGCGTCGGTCGAGGACACGGGCACCTGCATTCCGGCCAGGATCTCACCGTCGTCGCGACGCCAGGCCTGCCATGCGGCGGGCAGCAGGGACGTGATGGTCACCTCGTGGCCGCCGTATTCCTCGGTGATCTTCGCGGTCGCGGTGGCCGCGGGCACGAGTTCACGCAGGCAGATGAGGTCGGCTTCGAACGGCAGGTCCGCGAACGGACGTGCGACGAATGCCGTGGCCTGCGCCCTGGCGAGGCGTTTGGCGATGAGTTCTTCCTTGGAGCGCTTCGACTTCTTTCCCATGGGACGCAAGTCTAGTCGGTGCAGCGGTTGCCAGGCTGTTGGGTTCGCAGGCGCGCCGGTGACGGCGGGGACAGAGGCATCGAATGCTCGAATGCGACTGAGCACAGTCTGTCCGAGCCGATGCGCGGCCGTTCAGCCCTCGTGGCCGACGGGGATGAAGTAGCGCGTGGTGTTCGACTCGTCCATCCGCACCTGCAGCTTGTCGCCCGGATGGGGGAACGCAGAGCGCTCCGGATTGTCGGGAGTCAGCCCGAGTGTCTCGAGCCGGATGATGCCGTGGCGGCCCACCTCGTCGGCGGCGAGGACATAGGAGTGGTTGAGCTCGCGGATGGTGACCTCGATGGCCGGATCGGTGGGTTCGTCCGCCTCGGCGAAGGCTCGCGGCGGCGCGGAATTGCCCATCCCCAGATACGCGCCGACGTCATCGGCGATGTAGCCGGCCACGGAATCGGCCTGCGCCATGAGTCCGGCGAGGATGACCGACAGCCGCTCCTGCTGCGGATCGGATTTCAGGGCCTGGCCGGGTTTGAACAGGTGCTCCTCGGCCAGCACGCACCACGCGTCCTGCATGATCGTGCGCAGCTGGAGTTCGACGAGGACGGAGGGTTCGGAGTCGAAGGGGACCTCGACGATGAGGTGGCGGCCGCGGTATCCCGAGGGCTTCGGGGTCGCGGAGTAGTCGCGCACCTCGGCGATGGAGAGGTTCGTATCGTCACTCACCTCGGTGAGCAGATCCCACAGGGCCGACTGTTCGCGTTCGGTGCGGCAGATGACGCGGGCCCCGACGACATCGATGACCTGATTCTCGACCTCGACGGATTCGTGGATCTCGTCATTGGCATCGGCGAGCTTGCGACGCAGCTTCTCGCCCGTGCGCAGCCGATCCTTGATCCGACCGTCGACGACGCGGATTCGGTCCCCGGAGAGCAGAGCGGACGGAGCGCGGACGGACTCGACCCAGTCGTTGACCGTCTCGAGGGCGGCTCTCCAGGTGGACTCACGCCGGTCGTAGGCTTCGTCGACCAATTCACGGACAGTTGCTGACATCCTCGTCACCTTCCTAGCTCCTGATTCAACTTCACCAGAAGAGAGGGGAGATGTCTATGGCTTCGACGCTGAAGTTGCGCCGGGGTGCCGAAAGGTGAGACAGCAGTCCGAAATCACCGAGGCGGGATGGCTCAGACGTCGAAGTCGACGATGACGGGAGCGTGGTCGGACGCGCCCTTGCCCTTGCGTTCCTCACGGTCGATCTCGCCTGCGGTCGCGGTCGTCGCCAGTGCCTGCGAGGCGAGCTGGAAATCGATGCGCATGCCCTGCTTCTTCGGGAACCGCAGCTTCTGGTAGTCCCAGAAGGTAAAGACGCCGGGGCCGGGGGTGAACTGTCGAGTGACCTCGGTCAGTCCTGCGCCGAGCAGATCATCGAAGGCGGCGCGTTCGGCCTCGGAGACATGGGTGGCGCCGTCGAATTCGGCCATGTCCCAGACGTCCTCGTCGAGCGGAGCGACATTGAAGTCACCGCAGAGGACGAGCTTCTTCTCCGGCTCGGCGCTCAGCTGGGCGGCGATATCGGCCGTCAGCGCCTTGTACCAGTCCAGCTTATAGCCGTAGTGGGGGTGGTCGAGTTCGCGGCCATTGGGCACATAGAGCGAATAGACGCGCACATCGTTGCAGGTCACCGACAGTGCACGGGCTTCGACGACAGGCTCCTCGGCGCCGAAGGCGGGGATGTCCTGGAACCCGATCTCGGGGTCGGACAGTCCCACACGGGAGGCGATGGCCACGCCGTTCCACTGGTTGAGGCCATGGAAGCTCACCTCGTAGCCGCGTTCGGTGAACAGCTCCTCGGGGAACTGCGAGTCCTTGCACTTGAGTTCCTGGATGGCCAGGACGTCGACATCCGAACGATCCAGCCAGGCTCCGATGCGGTCGTGGCGGGCACGGATCGAGTTCACATTCCACGTAGCGATTCTCACCCTCCCACCCTAAGCCGTCCGCGCCGGAGGTGAAAGCGGACAGTGCGGGCGGCCGGGACGGGCCGCCTCGGCGAGCCGATGACGAAAGTGCGAACGAACGTGCGGGCGTCGCCCCTGCGCCGATCGCGGTGCCGACGGCTCGATAGGATGGGGACCATGCCTGACGCTCCCAACGAACACCTCGGCCACGACGGTGCCGCTTATCCGGACTCCTACTATGTGCGGCTGTCCGAAGACCGCCTCGTCTCGACCCTGCACAGCCAGGGCGCCTGGCAGCCCGGCGAGCAGCACCTCGCCCCCGCCTCGGGGATGGTGCTCGCCGAGATCGAACGGCGGCTGCCCAGCGACAAACTCATCTCCCGGGTGACCTTCGACGTGCTCGGCGTCATCCACTCCGGTGAGTTCACCATCGACGTCGACGTCATCCGTCCGGGCCGGACCATCGAACTCGTCGAGGCACGGATGCGCCACGGTGAGCGCACCAGCGTGACCGCTCGGGTGTGGCGACTGCAGGCTTCGGACACCGAGGCGGTCGCCGGCGACGAATGGTCGGCGCTGCCGCCCGTGTCCGAGGTGCCCGAGATCCCTTTCACCAACCGTTGGGGCGGCGGCTACATCGCGTCACTCGAGGGGCATCAGGGAGCGGACGCCCATCCCGGCCGCGCCCGGTCCTGGGTGCGCAGTCCCTATCCTCTCGTCGACGGTGAGATCGATCCGCCGACCGCGGCTTTCGTGAAGTTCGTCGACACCGCCAACGGTCTGGCCGTGCGCGAGGATCCGAAGACGACGTTCTTCCCGAACGTCGACCTCTCCATCCACCTCACCCGCGTGCCCGAGGCCGGCTGGGTCGGCTTCGACACCAAGGTGGCCTTCGGGCCGACCGGCTTGGGGCAGACGACGAGCGTGCTCAGCGACGCAGGCGGCCCCATCGGCACAGCCGTGCAGTCCCTGACCGTGCGCAGAGGACAAGGCGCGGTATGAACCGCGAGGTCCCGCCCATGCAGCGCAGCGAGACGTCCCGAACCCGGGACGGATCCTCGCCGAGGCGGGACCCGAGTCCCCGGCCGCGTGCCCTCATCACCGGGGCGAGCTCCGGGCTGGGGCGCGGCTATGCCCGCACTCTGGCCGCAGAGGGCTACGACCTCGTCTTGGTCGCCCGGGACGAGGCCCGGCTGGAGAGCTTGGCTGCGCAGCTGCGAACCACGCAGAATATCCACGCCGAGGCGGCCGTGGCCGATCTGTCGACCCGTGACGGTATCGACGCGGTCAACGAGATCATCGCGACGCAGCCGATCGACGTGCTCATCAACAACGCCGGCTTCGGGCTGCGCGGGACGCTGTTGGATGCCGATGCTGCTGAGCTCGATGCGCTCGATCGGGTGCTGACCGGGGTAGTGAGGCAGCTGTCGCTGGCGGCGGCTCGGCGCATGCAGGCCCGCGGTCGTGGAGGAATCATCAACGTCTCCTCGCTGGCGGCGGTGACGACGATGGGACAGTACGCGGCCTCGAAGGTCTCGACCCTCGTCTTCACTGAGGCGCTCGCCGGAGAGCTCAGGGACTCCCCGGTGACGGTGACCGCCGTCCTGCCCGGTTTCATCCGGACGGAGTTTCACAGTCGCCTCGGCGTGGAGCGTCCCGGACCCGGTCTGATCTGGCTCAGCGTCGATCAGGTGGTGCGGGAGTCGCTGCGTGATGCGCGGGCGGGAAAGGTCGTCTCGATTCCCGGGCGCGGGTACCGTCTGGCTGCACTCGTCGCCCCTGCGGTGCCGCGTCCCCTCATGCGGTGGGGGTCGACCGGATTCTCCTTCGCCCGCACCCGCGATCACTGATTCGAGTCCTGTCGCATGCGCCGGCGGTCATCGGACCGGGGCCGGACGCACACCCGCAGAATGTGACCTATATGCAATTTTCGGCAAGCGCGGCACAACTGAGTTGAGGATTGAACTACCTTGACCCGAGCCTGTGACCAGGTGTTTTATTCTGATCACTTCTATGCTATAGGGCCCGACAGGATTCAAGACGGTGCGTGAGATTCTTTACAAGCGATACGAAAGTGTGGTCAAATTAATGTGTTCGCCCGGTGGGGATCGGGTGGACATAACGGACGTATGGGGATGCGTCCGGGTACTCGAGGGGAGTGCTGCGAGGACCCCGGGATGTCGCGATTACGCGCCCCGGGGTTCTTGTCATTCACAGCAGTGTTTCGCGACTGCCCGCCTGACTTCAGGTCACTATCGGACATCCGAACTCGAATCTAGGTCACTATCGGATACTTCTGCGTGCGAAAAGTATCCGATAGTGACCTAGATTCGGTGGCCGCATCCGATGGTGACCTCGCCGCTGCCTGCTGCTAAAGCAGAAACTGCAGCTGCCGGCTTCTGCCTACTGCGGCGCTCTTGGATGGCGGCCGGCTACTGCACGCTGACGCTGCGTTGGCGGCGCGAGCGCGTGCGGGCGACGCCGACCTCGAGGGCCACCGCGCTCAGCGGGGCACCGAGCGCCACCGAAGCATTGCCCGCGGCGCGCTCGGCGACTTCGGCGATGACGGTATCGATGTCGGCGCGTTCATCGGCATCGACATGGATGAGCGGCTCCGGACTCCGCGCGGTGCCCCGCAGGATCACCTGGGCCTCCGAGACCCTGTCGGTGGATTCGAGGTCGGCGGCGACCGCCCGCACTGCGGATCGACGTCACCGTCGAGGACGTATTCGTCGACGAGGAGGCCGCCGATGGCTGAGAAGCCGATGGCTGAGAAGGCGATGGCTGAGAGCGAGACCGTCCGCGGGTTCGACGAGTCGGCCGTCTCGGCCCGCGTGACCGAGTCCGTCACCGTAGTAGACGGTGTTGCGGGACTGGCGCCGGGGCTGCGCGACATGATCGCCAATGCGGCCACGCGGGTGATGCGCCGCAGCACGTGAACGGCACAGAAAAAGGTGGATAGCACATGTTTGAAACTGGGCTATCCACCTTATTCTGTGCTGTTGCCGACGGGTCAGGCGGCCTTGGACTTCGAGCGTCCGGTGATGAGGCCCCAGACGATGAGTACGATCAGCGAACCGCCGATGGCGCACAGCCAGGACGACAGCGAGAAGAACGAATTCATCTCAGCGCCGAAGATCATGCCGCCGAGCCAGCCGCCGAGCATGGCACCGATGACACCGAGGATGAGCGTGGCGAAGAAGCCGCCGCCCTGTTTGCCGGGCAGGATCGCCTTGGCGATGGCTCCGGCGATGAGTCCGAGGATCAGATATGCGATGAAACCCATGTTGTTCACGTCCCTTCTGAGACAGTTGACCGGCAGGGTTGCACGGTGCTGTTGCCACTGTACAACCGAGACCCACCGTGAGCATCAAGTCCCGTTGATTCATTATGACATCTCTACAGACGCAGCGCCGACCGGATCCTCACGCGGAGCACTGAACGCAGCCTCACGCAGCGATCTGCACGGGTTCCTCACGCCGAGCCCCGCACGAATTCCTCACGCGGTGCTTCGCCTCGGTTCCTTCCGCGCAGGGCGTCCTCGGTCGCTGAGTCCCGATTCGCGTCGGAGGCTGCCGCTGAGACGGTGCTGAACGGTCGCGCGCTGACCGCGCAGTAGACTGGAGGCCATGACCGACAGCGCTGACACTCGCCGACAACTGCTCGACCTCATCGACGAACTCGCCGTGGTGCGCGGCAGAGTGACCCTCTCCTCCGGCAAGGAGGCCGACTACTACCTCGATCTGCGTCGGGTCACCCTCGACCACCGCTCGGCACCGCTTGTCGGCGACGTCGTCCTCGACCTACTCGAGGCTCATGATCTGCTCGACACGGTCGACGCCGTCGGCGGTCTGACCATGGGCGCCGATCCTGTCGGCACCGCCGTCATGCACCGCTCGGTCGTGCGCGGCACGCCGCTCGACTCCTTCGTCGTGCGCAAAGAGGCGAAGAAGCACGGAATGTCTCGTCGCGTCGAAGGCCCCGACGTCGCCGGCAAGCGCGTCATCGCCGTCGAGGACACCTCGACGACGGGCGGTTCCGTGCTCACCGCCGTCGACGCGCTCAAGGAAGCCGGCGCCGAGGTGGTCGCCGTGGCCGTGGTCATGGACCGTGACACCGGTGCCAAGGAACGGGTCGAAGCCACGGGAATTCCGTATCTGACGGCGCTGACGACCGCGGACCTCGGACTCGACTGAGTCCCGCCTCGGCGAGGTGGACCTGTGAGGTGCCGCCTCGGTGAGGAATCGGCTCACCGATCACGACCTGGGACTCGACTGGCAATTCTGTCGAAATCGAGGACGTGGTTTGAAACAAGTCTCTGATTTCAACACGATAGATGAGACACTCCCCAAGAACTGTTCGATGCAAAGGATGACGCGTGCTCACACTGAAAGAGGTTTCCCTGCGCAAAGGGAAGCGGACATATCTGGACGAGGTGAGTTTCACCGCCGAGGCGGGCCGGATCACCGCAATCGTGGGAACCCGATCGGCGGGCCGCACCGAACTGGTGCGCATCATCATGGGCCTCATCTCCGCCGATGAGGGCACCATCGAACTCGAGGACTTCGAACTCGACTTCGGAGACCGACAGAACTTCGGCTATCTGCCCGCCGAACGCGGCGGATACCCGACCATGCGTGTACTCGACCAGATCGTCTACCTCGCCCGCCTGCACGGGATCACCCTGGGCGCGGCCGAACGGAACGCGCTGACCCTGCTCGGCCACCTCGAGCTCGCCGACCGCGGCTACGCACCGTTGAAGAACCTCTCCGGCACCGAGATCGCCCGCGTCGACATCGCCGCGACGCTGGCCGCCGACCCGGACGTCGTCGTCATCGACGATGCCTTCGCCGGCCTTGACGCCGCCTCGCTGCGCCTGGTCACGTCCCTGCTGCGGGCCCACGCATCCTCGGGAGTGCCCGTCATCCTGGCCACCGATGACTGGGAGGCCGCGCAGACCTTCGCCGATGACGTCATCATTCTGAACCAGGGCAAGGTGACCGCCTCGGGCAGCGTCGACAAGCTGCTCGGCGACCCGCACTACCGAGTCGAGACGACCGACACCGAGGCGGCCGCCTCGGCGCTGACATCCCGGACGGGAATCAGCGACGTGACGACCGCCGGACGTGAGGCCGTGAGCTTCCGCACGAATGACGCGAAGACAGCTGCCGCTGCCGTGGCCGAGCTGAAGAATGTGAAGAACTTCGAAAGTGTCCGCCCGACACTGGCCGAGCAGTACAAGGAGGCTCTGTAATGGCGCGCAAGGACAAGGGTGCGAATGACGAGTCCCCGGAGCCGATCGTGTCCAAGGGCACGGCCGGCGAAGGCATCGACGACCTCGGTCTGCCGGCCGACGACGATGTGATCGACGACGAGACCACCGCCGAGGAGGTCGACTCGGACGACGAGGCGACCGTCACCGGTGCGACCACGGGATCGGCCGCCTCGGCGAAGAAGGACTCGGCAGCGAAGGGCACCGACGCGAAGGGCACCGACGCGCAGGACGCGAACGCATCCGGCGCGACTGGCGGCCTCGATGACGTTCCCTTCGAGCTCGCCGAGGACACCCCCGACCCGGACGAGCTGCCGGAGACCGGACTGGTCTCGGAATTCGTCGACGTCGGCAATCGCCAGGCCGCGTGGCTCGTGTCGAACCGTGAGTCCACCACCGCCATGCGCAGCCCGTACTTCCTGGTCACCGCCGCTGTGATCATCCTCGGTGTGCTGGCTGCGATCATCTCCGGAATCGTCGCCGATGTGCAGAAGGACTCGGGCACCCCGACCATGGCGATGGTCGGAGTCGGCGAGCAGGCTCAGATGTACGAACAGCAGCTGGGTGTGAAGATCACCGATGTCGACGATGCGCAGGCGGCCGAGAAGCTCGTGCGTGAGGGCAAGGTCGACGCCGCGTTCATCCAGGACCCGAGCGGTCAGGGACAGCCGACGATCATCGCGCTGGACAAGCAGCCCGACGCCCTGCTCGAGAAGCTCGCGCCGAAGACGGAAGCGACGCTGCTCGAGACGCCGGCCGTCGAGAGCGATGTGGCCACCCCGCTGCTGTGGGCAATGGTCGCACTGTCGATCCTCGTCGTCGCCACTCTGGGCACCGCGCTGTACCAGAACCTGCGTCTGGAGAAGCGCAACCGGATCACCGAGATCATCGCGGCCACGATTCCGCCGCGCTCTGCGGCTTCGGGCCGGATCACGGGCATGCTGACCTTGGCCATCGTCCACCTCGTGGCCGCCGCCGTCGTCACCGAGCTCGGGCTCTCGCTGTCGGGCAAGACGTCCCTGGCATTCGCCATGCTGCCGGGCCTCGGCTGGTTCGCACTGACCCTGCTGCTCACCGCCTGGTCGGTGTTCGCGCTGCTGGTCTGGGCATCGACCCTCGTCGGAAACAAGGCGCGCGCCACCTTCGTCACGATCATCGGCGTCATCTCCGTGGCCGGCGTCTTCGCCCCGGTCATCATCGGACCCACCGGGACTGTTGCGAAGGTGCTGTCGTGGACGCCGTTCACCTCGCCGCTGGGCATCGCCGGTCGCTCCTTCGCCGGTCAGGCCGAGTGGTGGGAGGGCCTCGTCGCCGCCGGCATCGCTCTGGTCCTCGCCGTCATCCTCCATGCCCTGGCCTCGGGTGCGTACGTGCGCTCGGTGCTGTCCGGAGGCGGACGCGGCGGCAAGACCGTGAAGATGAGCAAGCGCGCGCAGAAAGTCGGTGCCGCCGCCTCGGCGAAGAATGCGAAGAAGTCGGACTCGACCGCAGACGAAACGGATGACTCCGCCGGCGCGGAGGATGCGGACCATTCGGACGACGATGTGAAGAAGTCGGGCTCGACCGCAGAGTCAGCGGACGACGAGGACGCGAAGTCGGCGGATGATTCCCGCGACGACAAGTGACCGATAGCGCTGAACCGCAGGTGGGGGTCGGTCCGTGGACCGGCCCCTGGCCTGTGGAAGAGCATTTCGATCCGGAGCTGCTGGCGGAAGGCGATCGGCGCAATGTCGTCGATCAGTATCGGTATTGGAAGCATGACGCGATCGTGGCCGACCTCGACGCCTCGCGGCACGATTTCCACGTCGGCGTCGAGAACTGGCAGCACGACCTCAACATCGGTTCGGTTGTGCGCACCGCCAACGCCTTCAACGCCGCAGCCGTGCACATCGTCGGCAGACGCCGCTGGAACCGTCGCGGGGCGATGGTCACCGACAAATACCAGCACGTCATCCACCATCCGAGCGTGGACGACCTGCTCAGCTGGTGCGCCGAGAACAACGTGCCGCTGCTGGGCATCGACAACTTCCCGGACTCCGTGCCGCTGGAGACCTATGATCTGCCCAGGCGCTGCCTGCTGCTGTTCGGTCAGGAAGGGCCGGGACTGAGCGAGGAAGCGCATCAGGCCAGCCGCGACGTGCTCTCGATCGCGCAGTACGGGTCGACGCGGTCGATGAATGCCGCAGCCGCCGCCGCGATCACCATGCACTCCTGGATCCGTCGCCACGTCTACGACCAGCCTGTGAACTGAGGCAGCTGCCGGCAGCGGAGTCCTCCGCATGGTCTGTGGGAAACCGGCCGGGACGCAGCGACGAAGAAGCGCCGAGGCGGCACGACGTTGGTCGTGCCGCCTCGGCGCTTCGTGGTGTGGGGATGCGGCCGCCTCGGTGGGCTTCGGCAAGCCTCGACGACGCAGCGCCGCACGCTCGGGGTCGAACGTGCGGCGCTGAAGTGCGCCTGCCTCAGCTGAGGTCGGCGGCCTTGGGTTCGATGAGTCCGCCGAGTTCTGCGAGCTCTGCAGTCAGCGAATCCGAGTCGTCGAAGGTGCGGGTCATGACCGTCAGGCGCTTGGCGTAGTGGCCGATGGGGTATTCCATGGTCATGCCGATGCCGCCGTGCATCTGGATCGACTCCTGGCTGATGTTCCGAGCGGCCCGGTCGACGATGATCTTCGCGGCGATGACGTCGCGGTGACGGTCCTTCTCGGCCCCGGGGACCTCGGAAGTGACGGCCAGGCGCGAGTACAGGGCCATACTGCGTGCGTACTCGAGTTCGGCGTAGAGGTCTGCGGCGCGGTGCTGCAGAGCCTGGTTCGCGCCGATCGGTGCGCCGAACTGCTCACGGGTCTTCAGATACTCGGCGGTCATCGTCAGCGAGGCTTCGAGTGCGCCGACTGCCTCGGCCATGATCGCGGCGTTGCCCAGGTCGAGGACCTCGGACAGGACGGCGTTGGCATCGGCGGCGTCGAGGCGCTGTGCGGCGACACCGTCGAGCTTGAGGTTCGCGCTGCCCAGGCCATCGGCCTGGCGCTGAGCGACTCGGGTCAGACCTTCGGCATCGGCGGCGACGAGGTAGAGTCCCAGTTCGCCGTTCTGCGAAGCGGTCACGACGAAGTGGTCGGCGACGTCTCCGCCGAGCACGTTGTTCTTCTCGCCGGTGAGGGTGAAGCTGCCGTCTGCACCGGAGACCTGGGTCTGCGGGGCGTCGACTGCGTAGCGCAGTCCGGGCTCGAGTGCGGCGAGAGCGAGGAAGGTCTGTCCCTCGGCAACACCGGGCAGGATGGCCTGCTTCTGCTCCTCGCTGCCGCCGAGCAGAACGGCGTTGGCACCGAGGACTGCGGTCGCCAGGAACGGTTCGAGGACGAGCGAGCGCCCGAACGCCTCGGCGACCACGGCCACCTCGTTGAAGGTCATGTCCGCGCCGCCGTACGACTCGGGGATTGCGAGACCGAGCAGTCCCATCTCGGCGAACGCCTGCCACTTCTCGCGGGAGATGCCCTCGTCGCTGCGAAGGATCTCTTCGCGCTTGGCGATGTCGTACTCGGTGCGCAGGTACTTGTTCAGTGTGCTGGCGAGTTCTTGCTGAATGTCGTTGAGTTCAAGATCCATGGTTGTCCTTCTTGGGAGATCGGATGAGCGTCGGTATCTCAGAGACCGAGCAGTGCCTTCGAGATGATTCCGCGCTGCACCTCTGACGAACCGCCGTAGATGGTGACCTTGCGGGTGTTGAAGTAGCCGGGCAATGCGTCGACGGCGCCGTTGGGCAGGTCGGACAGACCCTGGCCCTGGACGCGGTCGGAGACGAAGTCGAGACCCTGCGGGCCGAGCACGTCGACGAGGAGTTCGGAGATGTCCTCCTGCAGCTGCGAGCCCTTGAGCTTGAGCACCGAGGAGCGCGGATCCGGCTTGTCGGATCCGGCGGCCTGAGTGGAGAGGATCCGCAGCTGGGTCATCTCGAGCGCGGTGAGCTCGGCTTCGATCTTCGTCAGACGAGCGGAGAACAGAGGATCGTCGAGGAGTGTGCCGCGAGCGGTCTTCGTCACCGCGGCATAGGCCTTGGCGCGGGCGAGGTTGACCTTCGAGCCGCCGATGCGGGCGATCCCGGTGCGCTCGTTGCCGAGGAGGAACTTCGCGTACGTCCAGCCCTTGTTCTCTTCGCCGACGAGGTTCTCGACGGGCACCTCGACATTGTCGAAGAAGATTTCGTTGACCTCATGGCCGCCGTCGATGAGCTGGATCGGACGGACGGTGACGCCGGGGGTCTTCATGTCGATGAGCAGGAACGAGATGCCGGCCTGCTTCTTCACATCCGGATCGGTGCGCACGAGGTTGAAGATCCAGTCGCCGTACTGACCCAGGGTCGTCCAGGTCTTCTGACCGTTGACGATGTACTTGTCGCCCTGGCGCACCGCGGTGGTCTTGAGCGAGGCGAGGTCCGAACCGGCGTTGGGCTCGGAGAATCCCTGCGACCACCAGATGTCGATGTTCGCGGTGGCGGGCAGGAAGCGTTCCTTGAGCTCCTGCGAGCCGAAGGTGGCGATGACGGGGCCGACCATGGAGACGTTGAAGGGCAGCGGCTGCGGGACGCAGGCCAGCTGCATCTCTTCGAGCCAGATGTGACGCTGCACGGGGGTCCAGTCCTGGCCGCCCCATTCGACCGGCCAGTTCGGCACGGCATAGCCATGCTGGTTGAGGATCCGCTGCGAGGTGACCATGTCTTCCTTGCTCAGCTCCTGGCCAGTGGCGACCTTGAGGCGGAGCTCCTCGGGGATCTCCGTGCGGTAGAACTGACGCATCTGCTGCGCGAACTCGCGCTCTTCTGCATTCAGTAGGGTGTCCATGTGAACTCCTTATAGATCGTTCAGTAACTTTCCTCCAATGGTACGGTCCGGTGTTCCGGCTCACAAGTGGGCGGGCCTGAGGCTTTGACGGCTGCCTCTGCCTCGCGGGCGAATAGAACGGGCGACGTGAAAGGTGTCGCCTGAGGTGCAGAGGCCCGAGTTGCGGGCGGGCAGCTGAGTGTAGCTGTGACTGCGATTCGATTGGGCTATTTGCATCGTTATTGCGAAATACAAGTGAAGTATTGAAAGTTTGTCACATTAGGTCATTTTCCGTGTTACAAATTCTTAACATTGTAATAGTAGATGGGTTCAGATCTTTGCATCAGCCTTACTATCGGATCAATGAATCCGCCGATTGCGGATGAACGATCAAGTGTTGCAACTGCATCTGGGGCATAACGAGCCGAACTCCCCTCGGTCGCTCGAACTGCCATCTGCGAGAGAAGTGGACGGATGATTTCACTATCCCCACGCGGCTGTGCCGCTGGCGGTTCGCCGCGAGTGAATCCCCTCGATTCCGTCGACGGGATCGTCATCTCCTCTGCCCTGATTCGGCGTCTGTCAGATATTTCCGGCGCAGGCGACTACGGAGTCAGTGAGGCGAACTGTGCCGTTCATATGAGCGGGCTGACATGACATCCTCTGTCGAATCGCGTTCTTCGATAGGCAGGTCGGCAGTAGTGCGGCAGACCGAAATCGCTGAGATCGCAGCCGTTCTCACCGATCAGACTGCCGGCGGGGCACTGGTGATCGGAGCGTCGGGAACGGGCAAGACCACCATCCTCAACGCAGTTGCGGCAGGCCTCGCGCCTGGGATCACCGTATTTCGGTTCCGCGGTTCGAACCTGCTCGCAAACAGGGCTCTCGGCATCTTCGAGATCCTCCTCACGAGGGAAGGCGAAGTCCCCGAAGAGATCTCGTTGGGTGCCGCATTTTCGATCGTGACTCGAGTCTTAGCACGATCATCGGGTGAGCACAGTCCCGTCATCATCGTCGACAATGCTGATCGGGTGGATGAGAAATCCTTGTCGATCCTCTCCCAGTTGGCAGCGGACATGCGGATCCGGTTGCTGGCGGCTGCTGAATCGGTCCGTCGGCCCGTCGATCTCCTCGCTGCTCTGTGGAGTGCGGGGAAGCTCGTCCGTTTCGATCTGAACAGCTTGGATGACGCGGCTGTCGCCGCCTTTGCCAGAGAAGCCGGCTACGACGTCGACGCACAGATCATCGCTGAACTTCGTGCGAAGTCAAGAGGCAATCCTCGTCTGCTGGGCCGACTCGTCGCCAACCGGAAGTCGACTCCGCTTGCTCGACGAGGTGCTGAAGATCGAGCCCTGTGGAACGTCCTTCCTGCTCAGCGCCGTATTCTCGAACTCGTCGCCATGGCCGGAGCCCTTCCGTACGATGCTCTGCAGGCCACGTGTGATGTCGATCTGCTCGACAACCTCGTCGAGCGGGGGATATTGAACATCGGCAGGGACAGACAGTCCGAAGTGTCCTTGGTCGAACCGGCCTTGGCCATGGAAGTCAGGGAAAGTGTTCCCTCGTCACGTTCTCTGGAGCTTCTCCACGAGGTCCTCCCAGTCCTGGACTCTATGAGTATTCAGGGCGCTGCGCTGTTCGGAAAGATCAGCTGGATGCAGGAATGGGGGGTCTACGTCGACCCGCACATGATTCTCAGCGCTGCGATGTGGGCAAACGGGCGCGGGGACCATTCCGGGGCGGCGGGGCTGCTGAGGCGATCGCATTCGGACATTCCCGAGCTGCAGCTCGAACTGGCGCGCGCGGAATACGGCGGACACGACACGGTCGAAGCCGAGGTCATCCTCGACCGTCTCATCTCCTCAGCTCCTGAGGGTGACTGCTCCGACGAGTACCTCTCACGTCTCGCGTGTCTCGAACTGCGGGTCACAGACCCTCGTGAACCCCAGAGCCTGCGCACCGAATGGGTCCGAGAAAGGCTTGCCAACGCAGTCGACATCGGGCGCCTCGACGTCACCAGAGCGCAGTTCGACATTCGGGGAGGTCGATTCGATGACGCCCGGAAGACCGCCCAACGCGTCTTCCGCGATTTCGACTGTTTGCCACGTCATCGGCAGCGGGCTTGCGCGATTCTCGGCAACGTGGCGGTCATCCAAGGTCGGAACGAGCGTGGGCTCACGTATCTGATCCAAGCCGAAGCGATGCTTCAGCTGTCCGACAACACCAGTTTCGAAGTTGAGGACTCGTCTCCCCGGATCTTCGCCGGTCACTATTTTGCTGGCTCCTGGGATGTTGCCAGAGCTGCATTGAAGCACATGCCACCGCATATGGACGTCTCGACCGCTGGCGCTCTCGTCGATCTATGGACCGGTCACGTCACCCGAGCCCATCAGGCCCTGGACAGGCCACCGCGCAGTCGAGATGAGTCAGAGCAGGATCGGGCGCTCCGGCTCGCAGCACTTGCGTTGGCAGACGGCTACCTGCGGATTCGCGAGGCTTCGACATCCCGTGCGGCGAAGACGGTGTCGGTCAGACGCGCCTCACGGCGGAGTGACAAGTCGAGATTCGACCCCCGTATGGTCGGCAGAGCATTCGAGCCGATCCACAGTGTGTCGAACTCCGAATATTCCTGGCTGCACGATTTCACGACAGATCTTCTTCAGCTCCAGGCCGCTGCACTGTCCGACCCGGAGAAGTCTGCAGGTGATCTTCACCAGCTCGGGGCAGAAGCCGAAGAGCTCGGCGCTCATACCCTCGCCGTCTATGCGTGGATGGAGGCGATCCGTCACGGCAGCACGTCTGCACGTTCTGATCTCAGCCGGTCCGCCGGCAAGGTCGACGGCGAGTTGGGCCGCTTGGCGGCTGCAGTCGCACGGGCATATGCCGAAGCCGACGACGGTGCGATGATCGAAGCTGCGGCAGCGGCACTGAGTTTCGGGGCCGCTATGATCTCCGCTGACCTCGCTCGCTCCGCTCGAGACAGCGCAGTCGAGAAGGGGGACTCGGCCGGGGTCAAACGAGCTCGCACACTCTTGGACTCCACCCTGCGGGCGATCACCTTCGACGCCGGTGGTGTTGATCTTACGGCGATGCTCAGCGATATCGAGAAGAAGCTGGTTCTCGGCGTCGCTCGGGGATCTAGCAACGCAGAACTCGGCTCTCAGCTGCATCTGTCGGTTCGAACCGTGGAATGGCACCTCGGTCGGATCTACCGGAGGCTGCACGTCAGCAATCGCCAGGCGCTCAAACAGTTCGCCTGGAGGCTGGCATGAGCGCTCCGACGAAACTGCACCGCCCGCCGCTGCTGGGACGTGAAGAGGAGCTTCGGACCATCGCAGAGTCGTTGACCGATACCTCCGTGGTCGGAATCCTCATCAACGGCGATGCGGGCATGGGCAAGACCCGGTTGGCGAAGGAGATCCATCGGCGAAGAGGCGGACATGAGACCTGGCTGCGCGCCGACCGCGTGCTGACCTCGACTCCCTATGGCGTATTCGGGATGGTCGTCGACCTCAACGATTCGGTCGGTCTGTCGCGGAGGGTGATCGAAGCGCTGACGGGAAGCAGCCAGACCCCGACGGTGTACGTCGACAACGCGCACTATCTGGATCCGCACAGTCTGCGAATCCTCACTCAACTGGCCTCAGACGGAACGATCAGGATCGTTGCGATGACGCGACAGTCCGCTTCTACGGCCTCGTGGCCATTCGCCGAACTCGTCGATGAACAAGCCATGGCCCAGGTCACGCTCGGTCCGTTGACATTCGACGACCTGCGCACAGCGATCGAAAGCAGCTTCGGAGGAATAGCAGCTCAGGCGACATTGGACATCGTTGGCTTCCATTCCGGTCGCAATCCGGGCAAGATGTTCGAACTTCTCGGCTACTGCAAGCGGAAGAACCGTCTGCTGCTGCGAAACGGCGTCATCATCCTCGACGGTCTCGACACGGACTTCGACGACCGGGCGCGTGACTTCGCCCGAATCGATCTGGACGAGTACCCGGAAGCAGAGCGGACTGCACTCGAGCTTGTCGTCATGGCCGGCGAGATCGAGATAGAGCTCATGCTCTCACTCGGGTTGGGAACGGCGGCGGATCGTCTCGTCGACCTCGGCGATCTGCTGATCGTCAGCCGCGCCAGCCGTGTCTATGTCGCGCGGGAGCACCACGCATCAGAGACAATTCGTGTGAGCATTCCAATCGGCCGCAGTCGTAGGTGGTACGGCATCGTCCGCGACTATCCGGACAGTCCGAGCAGATGGTCCCGGATGCTTCGGACGGAATGGGCTTTGGGGTGCGGGATCGAGGTCGAAGACGAAGAGATCATCGACGCCGCCATGACCGCGATCGAAGCGGCCGAGTGGCATCGAGCCCTGCGGATCATGGCGGATGTTCCCACTGGCGACCTGAGGGCCGCGGAGCTCTTCGAACTGGCCTATCTCTACTGCAATGTCGGGCAGGTCGAGCTGGGGCTCGACCTGCTCGCAAACTGCCTGCACAAGGCGTGCTGTCCCGGACTGGTGATCACCGCTGCCGTGGTCTGGGGAAACCGCCAGACCACTCATCGATCCGTAGCGCTCGAAGCGAAGGACTTCTTCGCCGCTCTCGACAGAATCGCGCTGCTCGAACGAGACTGCTGCGCTGAGAGGACATGCACCGACCATTCTGCTGAGCACAGCCAGGCTGCTAGATGGTTCGCCGCCGACGGCCTCAGCGCGGAGGCGGCGAAGGATGTGCTGCAGATAATCCAATCCGTCGTCGGATCCGGCACTCACCATGACAAGAGGTCACTGGCACGGCGTCCCGACGGAGATCTGCTGCGCAGCCACGCTCTTGACGCTTCTCTTCCGGATATGTATCGAATGGCAGCGGGGTTGGTCTGCGGGGCATTCGAATTGGAGCGGGGGCGGCCCGGAAGGACTGTCGAGATCCTTGGCCTGGTGAAGCGCGAGCTCCGGTCACTCGGTATGGGGAATCTGTTTCTGCGAATGCTCGAATCTCGAGCTCAGGCAGATCTGGGAGACCTCGGCGCAGCCCGACGAGCGCTGCAGGCGCCGCGAACGAATGATATTGCTCAGCTTGCAGCTAGAAGCGGAGCCGGTGACATCATGGAAGCAGAAATTCTGCTCCGAGAGGGAGAGATCGAATCGGCTCTTCGATTCGCTCGCGCGGGCGTTGAAGCAGTGGACTATTGGAACCAGTCGGCCGCTCTCGCCGTTGCACTGGGTTTGGCTCAGTACATCGCCACTCTCAATGGGGAGTCTCAGCTTGCCGAAGAGTTCGACGGTCGCTTCATCCGTCTCGTCCGTTCTAGTTTCCAGATGGAATACAGACGGGCGTCCGTGTACGCGCTCATCTCCCGTCGGCTGCGCAACTCTGATTCGGAGGCCGAAAGGGAGCTGAACCGGATGCTGGCGGACGCCGAGACTGAGGAGGTATTCGGGCTGGCGGCACATATTCGCTATCTGCTCTTCCGCCATTTCGGTGAGGCCGATGCGGAAGCGATGTGTCGGCTCGCCTTGGCAGGCGAGGGTCAGGAATTCCGCTTCCTGGGTGCAGTGGGAAAGGCCTTGCGGGAGAAGGATTCTGCGGGTCTGCTGAAGATCGCCGAGGAAGAGCGATCGTCGGCTCCTGACGTTGCCGCGCGTTGCGTGCAGCTGGCGAAGGAACGTCTCAAACATCGAGGCAGTGTGCCGTTGACAGCAATCGCTGCTGTTCAGCTGGTCGAACTGACGGAACGAGAACGAGAAATCTGCGGACTTCTGCTCAAAGGCCACTCGAACGCTGAGATCGCCGAGCAGCTCGGAGCGGCCGTTCGCACTGTGGAAGGACATACCTATCGGCTCTACCGGAAGTTGGGGATCACCCGCCGCCACCAAGTCGCTGAGGCTTTTGCACGGCTGAACATCGATCTCGTGCCAAGAGCCAGGCAGAAGTCCGACAGATAGCGAATCGCGCTGTTCTCCTGTCGGTGGAGATGCCATCGCATTTCGCATTCGGTAAACCGCAAAGATCCCTGCAACCGGCTGGCAGAGCGGCAGCCCACGGCTAGCCTGAGAGTACATCGGGAGCTCCTGCATCGGATCCGACCTCAGGCGAAATCGTCTGGCGTCCGCCTCCGAGGCTTCCTCGTGGGAGACGGCGAATGCGTTCTGCAGACGAGCAGCCGATGAATTGTCCACTATGGCACGAGCGTCGGGAGAGACCATTGAGAGCTGAAGTTGCGCCGATCGTCATCGGCTCGGCAGGACGAAGGCTCTACCTCATCGACTGGTTTCGAACAGCTTTCGAGGAACTCGGCCTCAACGGACGCATCATCATCGCCGAGAACGATCCCACCAGCGCGGCCGCGTCCTACGGCGATGAGATGCGTCTGCTGCCTCCTTACAGCGACCCGTCCTATGCCGATGAACTCCAGCAGCTGATCGACGAATTCGAGCCGAAGCTGTTTCTGTCCGCGAATGACTATGAGCTGATGCATCTGCACGTAGACACGAGTATCGCCGTCGGACTGCGAAAGCGAGGGATCTTCGTCCCGGGGGTCTCATCCGCCTGGCAGCAGGGATGCGCAGACAAGGTCCGGATGGCGCAGATGCTGGAGGAGATCGGAGTGAATACCCCGATGACGGTCACAGGCAATGACTTGGACCGACTTCTCGACGTGGCAGGCTCGTCCGCGGAGTTCGCAGTCAAGCACAGATTCGGCTCTCGGTCGTCCGGGTTGGCCGTTGTCACCGCGAACAGACTCGAAGAAGCAGTGCTCGATTCTGCGAAGAGCGTCAGGTGTCGGGCCGGCCGATCCGACGTTCTCGACGAGGTCATCGTGCAGCCCTGTGCGCCGGGAAGCGAATACGGGTTGGACATAGTCTCGAGCCTGGTGGATGAAGGCACCCTGTCTGGGGTATTCGCTCGTCGCAAGCTCCGGATGCGTGCGGGAGAGACCGACAAGGCCGTCACCGTCGACCCTCAACCCTTCCTAGACGTCGCAGCTCAGATCGCTCGCGCTGCGGAACTGTCCGGGCTCATCGACCTCGATGTCTTCCTCGACAGCGCAGGCAAGGCTTCGGTGATCGACATCAATCCCCGCTTCGGAGGCGGCTACCCATTTGTGCACCTCGCCGGTGCAGACGTCCCTTTGTACTACTTGAGCCAGATCTACGGTCTCACGATCGATGCAGAATGGCGCAACTACGATTTCGGGGTCGTCTCCGCCAAATATCAGGAGACTCGTGTGACCTCTCGCGGTCAGCGAAGTGACAGTTCGACGAAGGTCGCAGTCGAAGTCGCATAAACGGTCGGTCCGCAGCGAGCGCAACGACTCGGCGGCTCCGTCTGCGCAGAGAGGAAAGGCAGACATGAGACAGGCAGAACACCAGCGGATCACCGGCCCGCCGACCCCCGCCTTCGTCATCGATGAGAACGCACTCGGTGCTCTGGTGACCCGATTCCAACGAGCGCTGGAGACGCATTGGCCGAATTCCATCATGTCGTACTCCGTGAAGACCAATTCGCTTCCGTGGCTGCTGTGCTATATGAGGGAGAGAGGGATCTGGGCCGAAGTCGTCTCCGATTCCGAATACGGACTGGCGCGCGCACTCGGCTTCGGCACCGACCGCATCGTGTACAACGGTCCGGTCAAGAGCCGCGCGCAGCTGCGGAGCGCGCTGAGCGGCGGCTCACTGACGAACCTTGACTCCGGCCGGGAGGTCAGATGGGCAGCGGAACTGGCAGGGGAGAGGCCCGACCTGGACATTCGGGTGGGACTGCGCGTCAACTGGGATCTCGAGAGACTCTGCCCCGGCGAGAGCACTGTGGGCGATGCGGCGAGTCGCTTCGGATTCGACTTCGAGAATGGCGATCTCGGGAGGGCCGTTGCCGAACTGACCGAGGCCGGGGCGAAGGTGGCGGGGCTCCACCTGCACCGAAACTATCGGACGAGCAGTCCGAAGGTCTTCAAGGCATCCGCGGGAGTCGCGGCGGAGATCATCTCGGCTCTCGGGCTCGAACTGGACTGGCTCGACGTCGGTGGAGGATTCTTCGGCAGTCTCAAGGACACGGAACTGTTCGACCAGTACATCTCGAGCATCCGTTCGACGCTCACGGATGTGGTCGATCCGCGGCGGACTCGGCTGGTCATCGAGCCCGGCGGGTCGGTGGTCGCAGCTCCGATTGAACTCCACGCTCAGGTGCTCGATGTCAAAGATGTCGGGCGCCAGCGCTTCGTCATCACCG
Organism: Brevibacterium sp. VCM10; assembly: GCF_000583215.1. NCBI lineage: Bacteria > Bacillati > Actinomycetota > Actinomycetes > Micrococcales > Brevibacteriaceae > Brevibacterium > Brevibacterium sp. VCM10. Next base: position 66,138 of record NZ_JAJB01000035.1, on the reverse strand, counting down.
ACACGAGCCGGGTCGACCTCGATCCGCTCTTCCGCAAGCAGGCCCCGTTCGACATCCACAGTGAGACGGCTGCGCAGCGAACGCACCCGGAGCAGGTGATCTCCGGCTTCACCTGCATGGAGGACGACCGACTGATGGTGATCACGGACCACCCGACCCTGGGCGAAGGGGACCGCATAATCTTCCGAAGAGTCGGGGCCTACACCATGGCATACGGGTCCTCGTTCATCGAATATCCTCCCGCCGTCTATCGCCGAGACGATGACGGGAAGCTCACACTCATTCGGCCACCCGCATCGGTGGCGGACTACCTGCAGTACAACGGCTGGACGGGACAGCTGTCGGCATCGCAAGCTGGGACGACGGCCGTCGGTGTGAGCTGACAGCACCCCTTCCGCAGTTCTTGTGGGTCGGGATCGCTGCTGCCCGTGCCGACTGTGAGCGTGCCTGAGTACCTGCGCCAGTGCTGTCCCGATCGTGACTGAGTACTGACCCGGATATGTCCGGGCATGACCACCTGTCGCTGGTTTCGCGGCCCCACGATCATGAGGACATGGACACCACGACGCCGCAGCGTGTGCGACCGCACGCCGGCGAAATCTCAGGCACGAAGCAGGACTCACAATGACAATCCAGATCCGACGCAGCGAACTCGAGCAGATGCGCATCCTGTTGGCGCGACACAGTGCAGCCGCCGTCAGCGGTCCTCCGGGGCTGGGCGGCGAAGAGATGCTCGCAGCTCTCGAAGACGAAGCCGATGGACCGGTCATCAGGGTCCCGATCGGGCAGGCCGAGAATGCGCGGCCCTACGCGGGGCTGGAGATCATCTTCTCCGCGCTGAGAGCCGTGGAGCCGACGAGCTTCGGTGGAGTCCTGCTCGACAATCGACTGCAGCAGAACTCCGGCGAAGACACGGCAGCTGCACTGAACATCGCCGATGAGGTCACCCGTCGGATCGGCAGTCTCGACCTGGCGCACGCAGCCCTGGTGATCGTGCCCGATGCCGATGCCATGGATCGCTCGTCGCAGGTGGTTCTGGGCCATCTGCTCCGCCGTATCGCCGGGAGTCCGCTGAGGTTCGCGGTCTCCACGGGAGAGCTCATTCCAAGCAGCCTGCTGGCCGGCGTTCCGAGCGTGGAACTCAAGCGAGTGGGCCATCGACCTATGGCCGGGCTGGCAGACAGACTGACCGGCGGCCGGATAGCGCCCGAAGTCGCAGCGACAGCGATTCGCACTGTTTCGGGTCGTCCCGCTGCACTTGAGGGAGTGCTCGATCGTCTGCCGATGAATCAATTGGAAGGGGTCCAGGCTCTCGACCTGCCGATGCGAGTAGGACCGAATGCCGAGGATTTGGTCCGCACAGACTTGGTCGGCCTCACCGAGGGGGCTGAAGGGCTCTTGAACCTGATGGCTTTAGCGCCGCTGTCGCCTCGACCGGCCCTTCTCGGGGACTCTCCGGACGGTATGGAATGGTTTGCCGAGCTCGCGTCTCTCGGTGCCGTCGAACGCGACGGAGCGTACAGCCGCTGTTCCCGGGAGCTGGTTCGAGCAGTCAGACATGGGCAGATGAATGCTGAGACGCGCCTGAGCGGACATCTGCTGCTTGCGCGACGCTGCGAGGGGCTCTATCCGGAACTGCATAACTGGCACAGGTCCTTCTTCGCGGCTGCCGACGATACACCGCTGATTCTGCTCGACGACGCCTGCCGCCTCGTCCGGGAAGGTCTGGTCTGGGCAGGAGTCGAATTCGCAGAACGGGCGATTGCACTGGGGCCGGACACCGAGGATTCGGCTGCCCTGCTGATTGATCTGGCAGAGCGTCTCATCGATCGAGGGCAGATCGACTTCGCACTTCGCTACGTCGACCATTCCGCTCGCACCGGCTCATTCAGGGTCGGGCTGCGCGCGAGGGCCCTTCGAATCTGGGCCGAGTACCTCTCCCACCAGTCGGTCCCGCTGCGTCTGCGCAATCAATGGAGCAGCCGGGAAGTCGCAGAGGCGCCCTTGGAGGTTGCCCACCTGCAGTTGGTCATCGGTCTGTGCCATGCGCTGAGACGAGAGGCGGTCGAGGCTCAGGAGCTGTTGGAATCAGCACGGAGCCTCGGCGCGCATTTCGACAAGCAATCTCGCGAGCTGTCCCGGTTCCTGGAGATTCTTCTCGATTGCGGACGCGGAGTCGACGGACGTGCGCTTGAAGCATTTCGGAACCTCGATGCCACCGGCAAACTCGATCACATCAATCTCCTGCTGCTGTCTCTCGGACTCATGATGACGGAGAACTACGACGCCGCCTCGGCGACATTGGACTGCCTCGAGGACGGCGGAAGCCGCGGCGAGGCTTGGGACATTCAGTCGCAGTGCATTCGCGCTGAGATCGCAGCCAGATGCGGGGACATCGGACGTGCGGTCGCGCTCATCGACGGGTTGGCTTCGGTCATCGACGGCGAACTGACGGTCCGTCGTGACAGACTCCTGCTTCTCCGGTGTTGGAGTCTCCTCGCCCAGGGACGCGCCAGCGACGCGGAGGACGCGGAGTCCGAACTCATCGCCCATGCGATGGCTTCAGCGAACCGCAGTCTGCTGGCCGAGCTCAATGCACTCCAGGGCAACTATCTTCTGCGGGTCGGGCTCCCCGCCGAAGCGGTGCGCCATCTCCACCGCTGTGAGGAACTCGCCTCGAACGAACTCAATCCCAATATCATCCGGTACGAGCCGGACCTCATCGAAGCTCTGGTGGCGACTGGACGTCGGGAACACGCCGGAATGCTGGTCCAAGTCCTCCACAGAAAAGTCGATCGGGCACCGTCGCGGTGGGCGGAACTGGCATTGGAACGGTCCAGATTCCTCCTTCTTCCCAGCACCGCCGGGGTGGGGGCGATCGGACGTCTGCTCGGTTCGTGGCGTCCAGAGGACTCCCAATTCGAGAAGGGAGTGACGCTGCTGGTCGCGGCTCGGAAACTCACCGAATCAGGAGCCGCTGAGGCTGCTGCGGAACGGGTCCGTCTGGCAACGGCCATCTTCCGGGAGGTCGGATCTGAACATCTCGCCTCAGTCGCGCCCGTCGAACCCGCCGATGAGCCTGCGCAACCTCAGCGCAGCAGTCTCCTGGACGCGCTGACCCCGGATGAGAGGGAAGTGGTGGGGCTGGTGAGCGAGGGAATGAAGAATCGGGAGATCGCCTCGCGCATCTTCGTCTCCCTCCGCACCGTTGAACTGAGGCTGACCTCTGTCTACCGCAAGCTCGAAGTCGGTTCGCGTACCGAGCTCATCGCCCGACTGGCCAGGGAACCCGCTCTCCCCGTGGGTTGAACCCGAGAAGGACCACATGAGAATGGCGGCAACCCGCATGAGGAGGGCAAGCCGCCTATCCAGGCGGCCCCGTCTGACTAGTCTGAGGAACAGCTTGAGAACGAAGGAGTGAGTCGCCATGCCGTCGACTTCGAACGGATATCACACAGTCAAGAGGATGCTCGATTTCGTCGGTGCGCTCCTGGCGCTGCTCGTCCTCTCACCGATCTTCGCCGTCGTCGCCGTCCTAGTGCTCGTATTTCTCGGGTCGCCGGTCTTCTTCACTCAGCAGAGAGTGACGAAAGGTGAGCGGGTCTTCCGACTCTGGAAGTTTCGCACCATGCTCAATGCCGATCCGGCGCGGGGGCTGATCACGGACGCTCAGAGACTGACCCGGTTCGGTCGGCTGCTGCGCTCGAGCAGCCTGGACGAACTTCCGAGCCTGTGGAATATTCTGTGCGGTGAGATGAGTTTCATCGGCCCCCGCCCGCTGCCGACTCGCTACCTGCAGCACTATTCCCCCGAGCAGCGGCGGAGGCATCTGGTTCGCGGAGGGCTGAGCGGGCTGGCACAGGTCAGCGGTCGGAATCGGATTCATTGGGATGACCGCTTCGATCTCGACACCGAGTACGTGGACTCGGTGAGCCTCTCCGTCGATCTGAGAATCGTCTTCCGAACCATCGGAATCGTGTTGCGCGCCGACGGAATCAGCCAGGACGGTGAAGCGACCGCAGACAACTTCGGCGGGACTCTGAAGTCGGATCTTCTGGTGTTCGACGAGGATGGGTGCGGGGAGCAGAAGAGATCCTGGTCGGTGAGGACCACAGCCGGCGACGTGGTCGGTCGATGCGATATCTCGCAGTCCGGTGCTGACGCCGCAGTGATCCTCTTCGACGCCCATCCCGATGCCGAGAACGATGAGGAAGTCCGTCGCGAAGTCATCCGCCTGGTCACGAACCGGGCGCGGGCGACCGAAGCGACATTCGCAGCCTGGGTCCTGCCGCCCGACAGTCAGGACCTGGCGATCCTCGCCAATGCAGGTTTCAGCGACTGCGACGAGGTTTCGCGGCTGTTGGGCGACGCACCGGAGAATCACGACGATGAGATCGTCGTCGTGTGCCGTCTCTGGCCGGAATCCGTACCTGATGCCATTTCGCCTCAGAACATACCGCTCTCGTGCAGGCAGATGGGACTGCTGCCACGAGCACGGACTTCTCAGACCGACACGACCGTGGAGACCGCCTGATGACGCGCAGAGACAAGAATGGGGCCTGGGCCGTGATGCCCTCAGAGTTTCGAATACTCATAGTCGGAGTGAGGGACACTTGCCGGTCTCCTCTGGCCGCGCAGATCCTGCAGCGAGAACTCGATGACAGGGCACTCGGAGAGTTCGCAGTGTCCAGCGCCGGCACGCAAGCCGTCACGGGACAACCTGCGGTCGTCGAAGTGCTGGAACTGGCGGCGAGGCGCAACATCAGACTGCACGGCTTCGTCGCACGCGAACTCGACGAGGCGACAGCCAACGACGCCGACCTCATCCTGGTGATGGATCGGGCGGTGCGCCGAGAAGTCGTCAGCTTGGCTCCATCTGCCTTGCGGAAGACCTTCACGCTGCGGGAATTCGCCCGCATCCTGCCCTCGATCCGTCCTGAACGGCTGGCGACGCCTATCGGCAGATGGCAGTCCCTGGCCGCTCTGGCTCCCCGCTATCGGACCGCACCGGAGGGCGACGGCAGCGACGATGATGTCATCGACCCTCTGAACCGGCCCCTGCGGACCTTCGAACGCATGTGCGCTCAGATCGATCGGGCCGTCGAAGCGATCGGATACTGGGACATGCCGGCGGCCGTCGCCGAAGGTCGACGCTGAGCTGTAAGGAGAAGCAGGATGATCCGCCTGCCGCAGGTTCCTTGCGGGACGCCGCAAGCCCGGCAGCGACACCGACTGGCCCGGTCTGAGCGAACGTAGGGTTGAGAGCGAACAGCGGCACCGCTGCCTGTACTCCGACCCGATTGGAACCGAGATGAGCATCGTCGACTATGTGCGGATCCTGCGCAAGAACGCCGTTCTGCTGATCGTGATGATCACTGTGGGCGGTCTGTGCGCTGCGGCTGCGTTCCTCCTGCAGAAGCGTGAGTACACCTCCCAGACCGAACTGTTCGTCTCGACGGTCGAAGCCGCGAACCCCGACCAGAAGCAGATTGCCTCTGCCTTCGTTCAGGAACGGCTGCGGACCTATGTCGACCTCGCGAGCTCACGAAAAGTGCTCGAACCGGTCATCAGCGACCTGGGCCTCGACGTCGCTCCTGAGGAACTGGCCGACAAAGTCTCAGCCTCATCAGGGTATGGAACCGTGATGCTGACCGTCGATGCCACCGCCGCCACGCCGGGCGAAGCGGCGGTGCTCTCAGAGACCGTTGCCGACAGCCTCACGCAGACCATCACCGACCTCGAGTCTCGCCATGGCAAAGCCCAGTCGGGCATTCGCCTGGCCGTCGCCAACGATGCGAGCGTCCCGATGGCTCCGGACGGTGCGGCGTGGTGGATGTTCGTGCTCGTCGGAATGGCAATCGGGGCTGCACTTGGCATCGCTGCCGCACTCTTCAGATCGGCAGTGGACTCGAAGATCCGCGATATCGCCGGAATCCGAGAGATCACCCATCAGCCGATCCTCGGATCGCTGCCGGTGCGCGGCGACTCCTCGTTCCGCACAGGGTCTGCGACCGATCACCAGGATGAACCCTACACCGAGGCGATACGTCGGCTGAGGACGAATCTGCGTTTCGCACGGGTCGAGGACTCGAGCAACATCTTGGCTGTCACCTCGTCGATTCCGTCAGAAGGGAAGACCTCGACTTGCATCGAACTGGCCGTTTCGCTGGCGCATTCCGGGCAGCGGGTCGCACTCGTCGATGTCGACCTGCGACAGCCGGCCATTGCCGGTCGGCTCGGACTGGAGAACTCTGCCGGACTGACGACGGCCCTGATCGGGGCAGCTGAGGTCCACGATCTGCTCCAGCCCTGGGGGCAGGACGAACTCTATGTGCTCACTGCCGGCGACAGTGTCGCCAATCCGGTCGAACTCATCGAATCACGTTCGATGGCCAAGCTCATGGCGACCTTGGGCAACGACTTCGACACAGTCCTCCTCGACTGCCCGCCGATTCTGCCGGTCACCGACGGTCTGCTGCTTGCGAAGTCCGCCGGACGGATCATCCACGTCGTCGCGTTCAACCAGGCCTCCCGCAACGAACTCGATGAAGCTCTGCAGGATCTGTCCGTAGTCGACACGCCGCTGAGTCTGGTCGTCAACAAGGTTCCCCTCGGCCACGAAGACATCAGCGGTTATGCCGTTGCGTACACTTCTGCTTCGCAGGTGCTGTCCGCGCCCCCACAGCTGGTGCCATCCGGAAGACGCTCCGGCGCCGAAAACACGCTTCTGACGCAGCGGGCCGGCCTCGGCGAATGGGTGCTCGAGCAGTCGGGCAAGGAGTCGACGACCAACATTCCCCGCGTTTGGCCGGGAGCTGAAGCAGGAACGGGACGCGGGACAGTCGAGCAGTCTCCCGCAGCCGCGATTCTCGCGAGACGATCCGGGAAGAGGTCGAAGCGGCGGTTCAGGCACGGAGATCGGAGCTGACCGTCGTGCGCCGCCCGATCGAGTCGAGGAGCGAACCGGAGCGAGGACAGGCTGATCGAGACCGGCCGGAGTTCAGAATCCTCGTCATCTGCACAGGAAACCTGTTCCGTTCTCCGCTGGCCGCCGGGCTGCTCCAGCAGGGCTTCGATGAGGTGTCCCCTGGGCGGTTCCGAGTCGACAGCGCAGGCACCGCTGGTGTGAGCGGAGCACCTGTGACACATGGGGTCAGGTCGTTGGCCGCAGACTGGGGCTTCGACCTCTCCGGGTTCCGGGCCAGGAGGCTGCAGCGCGCCGACATCATCGCATCCGATCTCATCCTCGGCATGGAGCGGCAGCATCGCAGCCAAGCAGTGATCGTCGACCCCAGAGCTCTCAGACGGTCTTTCACACTGCGCGAATTCGCGCGGATAGTCCGCCCGTTCTCGACTGAGCTCCACCACGCTCCGATGCGGCGCTGGACCGAACTGGTTGCCCACGCACAGCGATCGCGCACGCCGAACGTCGATGGGCCGGAACACGACGATGTCATCGACCCCCACGAAGACTGGTCGCGGCTGAGCGGGACGATGATCGAAGAGATGGTTCCGGACGTGTTCGATATCGTCGACTGGGAATACCGCAGCAGTGCTCGCTCATCCCACGGCTGAGCACTCGCTCGGCAGCAGTGCCAGTGCTCATCCGCCTAGGGCCGCACCGTCTGCCGGCTCCTTCGGCGAAGCCGAATCACGACGGGGCTTCGCGCACAGAATCTCTCCGAGCAGCCGGACGGTCGAACCGATGAACACTGCGAGGCTGCCAGCTTCGACTGCCGGCATTCCGGCGGTTCCGGCAGCACCTCCACCTACGAGCACCGCGACGATCGCAGTAGCACCCACGAAGAAGGTCGCCCAATAGCGGTTGAGGACGAGCAGGTTCGCCGAAGCCAGGTAGGTCGGAAGAGTGCAGATTGCAGCCAGCGACAGATAGAGCACGGAGACTCGAGTGAGTTCGAACTCGGCTCCGTAGACCACAGTGAGCAGCCACGGGCCGATGAACAGCGCGAGGATGACGAAGGGGGCGAGTGCGAACAGCCCGATTGAACACAGTCTCCTGACCCTTCTGCGCAGGACATCGGCTCCGTCGGATTCATGGACCACGCGGAAACGCGGCAGCACGACCGTCTCGATCGAGGCCCCGACCAGGTTTGCGAAGACGACCAGATAGGCGGCCGAAGCATAGCGGCCGACGTCTTCCGGTGATCCGAACCAGGCCACGATGGCCAAGGGGACATAGGACAGCAGTGAATAGACTGCCTGCATCATCGACATCGGGATGCCGGCAGCGAGGAGAGCGATGACTTCTCCGTGAGCTGTCGTTCGATCATTCGCTTCGGCGGCTGTCTCGGGTGGTCGGGCAGAGGCGACCTTCATGGTGACCGCTGTTCCTCCGACGGAGACGACGGCGGCTGCCCACACTGCGATCTCCGGCGATCCGGTGGTCACGACTGCTGCGGTCACGGCAAGAGCGCTGAGTAGAGCCACGATGATGAGGATGAGCCCGAAGGCGAGAAGGCGCTCGGACTTCTGCAGGCGCGCGTAGAACAGGTCTCCGATGGAGTCGCTGACCTTGATCAGCAGCAGCGGCCACGCCAAGGAACTGTGGAGCTGATCCGGAACGCTGATGACCAGTCCGATGATGATGAGCGCGGACAGCCCGACCGTTGATAAGCGGCATCCGAGATAGATCTGCCACCGTACTCGTCTCTGCAGGGTGACGAAGAGGCTGCGCAGCCCCAACTGGGATGCAATGAAAACAGGCGTCATCATGGCGATGAGTGTGGAATAGCGGCCGACGGCGGTCGGACCTGCCTGTTGGGCGAACAGCCAGATGATGTACCACTGGGCGCCTGCAACGGCGATGTTTCCCACAGCCACAAGGAAGAGGGCTGAACGATAGCTATTCACCTGCGGTGTCCTCCTGCTCCTCTTCCGTGTAGGTCGGCGGTTCCCTGCGAATCCGCGGGGCCGGTCTCCAGTATGTCGCCGGAAGGCCGTCGGGAGTCCCAGGTGGCATCGTCATTGCGGGAGCGGGCGCGACTCGTGCGGCATTCCGTGCTTTCTGCGCGGGGAACCGTAGTGACTCACGCTTCCAGGTTACGAACAGGCCGGCTCTCACTAGGCTGAACATGTGAGCACGAGCCCCGGACATCGAGCCTCGCCGCGATGTCGTTTCCTGCCGGTTCACCGGCCCGATCGAAAATGACGCCTGATGAAAATCACACAGTTCCTCCGCCTTCTTCGCCGGCATCTCGTCCTGCTCGTCGCCATGATCTTCGTCGGTGGGGCGGCCGGCTTCGGGATCACTGCTCTGATGCAGCCTTCCTATTCGGCACGGACCGAACTGTTCGTGTCCGTGCCGACTTCGGGTGATCCCTATGAGATGCGAATGGCCTCCGACTTCATCAAGGAGAGGATCCAGACCTACGTGGGAATGGTCGGCACCAAATCGGTCCTCGAGCCTGTGATCGCCGATCTTGATCTCAACACGACTCCGGGTGAGTTGGCCTCGCGTGTGGAGGCAATCAGCGATCCGGAGACCGTGCTCATCACAGTTCAGGCCAAAGCCGGCGATGCCGACAGCGCCGCCCGACTGGCAACGGCCGTGTCACGGAGCCTGACGGAGCGGATCAGCACGCTGGAGAATCCGGGAAAGACCGATTCTTCGGCCATCGACCTCATCGAAGCGAATCAGGCGGTGCCGCCTTCAGAACCCGACGGACCACCGCAGTGGCTGTACATTCCCCTCGGCGCACTGCTCGGTCTGGCGGCCGGAATCGCCGTCGCGGTAGTGCGCGGAACCTACGACAACGTCGTCCGGACGAAGAACGACCTGGCGGCGGTCACCTCGGCGCCTCTCCTGGCCGCTGTTCCCGAAGACCGTGAAATCACCTACCGGTCGAACAGGGACGAACCTGCGATCGGCGGCGTTCGAGGCGAATCCATCCTCAGGCTGCGGACAAATCTCCGCTTCGCTCATGTGGACGAAGACAGCACCGTGCTGCTCGTCTCGTCGTCACATCCGGGAGAAGGAAAGACCACGATCGGGATCGACCTGGCCATTGCCAGCGCGCGTGCAGGTCAGAGCGTTGTCCTCGTCGATGCCGACCTGCGTCGGCCCACGGTGGCGTCACGGCTGGGGCTCGAAGGCTCAGTCGGACTGACGACTGCCTTGGTCAGCAGACTCCGTGTCGATGAGCTGCTGCAGACCTGGGGCGAAGACGGCCTGCACGTGCTGGCTGCGGGGGAGATCCCGCCCAACCCCACGGAGCTTCTCGAAACCCGCGCAATGACCGAGCTGGTGTCCGAGCTCGCGGGCAGATTCGACCTCGTCATCATGGACGGTCCCCCGCTGCTGCCGGTGGCCGACGGCCTCGTGCTGTCAAAACTCGCGCATAGGACGCTTCTCGTCGCAGCAGCGGGAAGAGTCAGGTCGCGGACCGCAGCAGAGTCGGTTCGAGCATTGGACGAACTGGGAGCCCCGATCGGTCTTGTGCTCAACCGCGCAAAGATGTCGAGTGCAGAATTCGATCGGCACAGAGCCTACGGTATTCGCGCTGTGGTTCCGGCAATTCCGGAAGACGCGGACTGTCCGGACGGTACGGTGGATCAGGACGGATCGGCCGCCTCGGTGCCGGAAGCAGATGAGGCATCGGCAGAACCGCCGGCCGAGGCATTCGAAGGGCCGGAGACGCGGCCGATGCCCCTGGTCCGCGAAGACGGAGGCGTCTCCCGATCATGATCGCCATCTGGTTCGCCCTGACGACTGTCTGGGTGGTCATGTTGGTCCTCAGTTGGGCGATCCCGAAGTTGCGGCATTGGAGCAATGCCGTGCTCCCACTGGTGTCCCTCGTGCTCATCAACACGGTCGTCGCAGCAGTGAGCAATTATGAGATCTCCGACAAAGCGATCTATTCGATGGAGTTCCGGATCCTCAGCTTCGCCCCCGCCGACGAAATCTTCTACACCTACACCGGGGAGGGGCGAGAACCCGCCTTCCTGATCCTCAGTTGGCTCATCGGCCTGTTCAGCCATGATCCGCAAGTCTATTTCTTCGTCGTCGCACTGTTGGGCTCGACGATCATGGCTTTGGCGCTGCTGTGGCTGCTGCGCTCTGCGTGGCAGGTCACTCTCGTGTACTACATCACTTTCTGCTTCGGGTTCTTCACCGGATATTCGAGCTATCTCCTGCGGCAGGGCCTGTCATTGGTGTTCCTCATTCTCGGGATCGTTGCGCTGTGCCGGCACACCCGGCTGTGGAAGTTCCTCGTGCTGCTGGCCGTTGCCTCGCTCTTCCACTGGTCGGCGATCCCCGCAGCACTGATCATCCTCGGCGTCCGACTGTTGCCGAGGGTCCGAACCATCTTCCTCCTCGGGGTCTGGGCGCTGTTCTCGCTGCTGTTCCTGTCCGGTCTGAACGGCGCGCTGCTGGCACCGTTCGCATCGTCGTCCGAAGAGCTTGCGACCTACACGGATCCAGAGAACGCTGAACTCTACACGGGTGGGACGAACAGGTTGGACTTCTGGGCGCTCGGCCTCTGCGTCGTGATCTTCGGCTTCATCGTGCTGCGGAAGTTCGACAATCTGCCGAACTGGTACGCGCCGCTGTTCCACGCTTTCATTCTGCTCAACACGTATTACCTCGCTCTGGGATTCGTCTACTACAGCGACAGGGTGGCGGGGTACTCCTGGTCGCTCGTCCCGCTGGTCCTGACAGTGCCGGTGCTCTCGCTCACCGGGTGGAGACAGGGGTGGGGCAGCGTGGCCCTCATGATCGCTTTCATTGGATGGAGCGATTACATGGGCGTCGTCGATCGCCTGCTCGCCATGTGAAACCGTCCGACTGAATGCGGACCTGTGCGAGGCACTGGCCGAGAGTCTGAACGAGTGTCTGGGACGGGCCGGGTGCTGCGGCGTCGCGGCTCAGGCCGGTTGCGCAGCCCTGCGCAACCGGCGTTTCTGCACAGCCAACAGCCATGTGAGGGCGAACAGCGAGCGGTGTCCGATGAGGTTGTATGCGGTCCCGAAGGCCTGCTGGATCGCGCTCAGGCCAGCGGTGTTCACATGCGGTGCCGAATCCCGATAGCTTCGGGCTGTCGTCAGTTTCCTCCGCAGCGGCAGGGGGCACCCCCGGTGGTGGAGGTCTCGGGTCGACGACACTGCGTTCTTGGCGCGAATATATCCGGCCGCGGCTCGCAGCCTGGCCGAACCCAACTCGTCTGCGAATTCGGCGAGCGCATCGTTGACGGTCATCAGCTCCGCATGCTTGCCGAGATGGAACTGGCGGGTCACGGATGCCGAATTGTTCTGCCGATAGTAGTACCCGAGAAGTGGCAGATGGAGTGCGGCGACCGCCCCACGAGCGACGGCGAGGTTGAACAGCAGATCTTCGCCGAGGCGGACCCCGACGGGGAATCGTGCACCGGACATCTCCACGGTCCGGCGGCGGTACGCCTTGTTCCACACGGTGTTGAGCGACTCGTCGACGACCCTCGGGGCCAGATAGTCGGGATCGAGCACGCGCCGGGGAGGACCCTCCGAGACCTTCTCACCAGCACACACATGCCGGGGAATCAGAGCTAGGTCGTGCGACTCGGCAAGGTCATGCGAGTCGCCGGATGTCTCGAACGTGACGATGTCGACTCCGGAGCTCTTCACCCCGGCAACGGCGGTGAGGAGACAGGGGCTGAGCATCTCGTCATCTGCATCGACGAACATGATCCATTCTCCGCGGGCGATGTCGAGCGCAGCATTGCGTGCCCTCGCCGCTCCGCCGTGGTCGGCGAGAAGACTCACCACACGATCATCACGTGTGGCGAATCCTTCGATGATCGCCGGTGTGGAATCGGTGGAGCCGTCGTCGACGACGATGAGTTCGAGCTGCGGATGACACTGGTTGAGGACCGATCTCAGGCAATCCGCGAGGAACCCCTCACCGTTGAAGACGGGGACGATGACCGAGATCAGCTCATTCGCCATGGGGAATCGTCTCTGCGCCAGGCGGCACGCTTTCGCTTCCGACGAGAGTCGGCAGGAAGCGGCGTATCCCATCGGCAGCATGCGAGCAGTCGAGAAGGCTGCGGTCGAAGGGCATCGGGTCGAGCAGTCGTCCTGCGGTCCAGTCAGCGGCGATCCGAGCGGCCAGCTCGGTGGTCGCGCCGTCGGGCGCGAATCGTGCCAAGGGGATGTCGCGCACGCCTTTGACATCGAAGGCATAGCTGGGACATCCCATTGCCAGACTCTCCAACATGACTCGCGGCAGTCCCTCCCACTGCGCGGTGTGCACCAGGGCATGACTGCGTTCGATCGCTGCGGCGGCATCGCCGGGTCCGTTCGCAGTCACGATGCCTGACAGACCCCGGCTCCTGATCTCTGCGCCGATATCGGTGCGGAGCGGTCCGTCACCGAGCATCTCCAAGCGGAAGCCGATGCCGTGGTCTCGCAGCTGAGCCGCGATCTCGAGGGGGAGGTGCGGGCGCTTCCGGGGAGAGAGCTCTCCGATCCAGCAGAGCCGGAGGGGCCCCTCAGGCACCGGCCTCACCGGGAAGTCGAGCAGGTCGAGACCGACCCCGAACGACAGATGCAGGTGAGGTCGGCCGCCGAATCGGGAGGCGAACCAGCGCCGGTCGTCGGAGTTCAGAGAGATGACTCCGGCAGTGCGCGACAAGAGCGCGCGTTCGATGAGAGGCCAGACCCGATCGCCGATCGTGCGGGTCTCATTCCAGTGGAGGCCGTGGCAGAAGTAGACGACCGGGGCTGGTGTGCGAGCCAGTCTCACCAGCGCCGAGGCGGTCGCCGAGTTCGTGACGATGACGTCGAGGTTCTCGCGTTCCGACCACCGCCGCAGCCCGCCCAGAGCCTTGACCATGCCCACGTCGGGTCTGCGGGAGAGCCCGGGGATCACGGTCGCTCGAGCGGCCGACATCGGTGATCCGGCGGCGAAGCTGACATCATGGGCGTGAGCACGCCATGACTCCGCGATCTCGATGAAGAAGGAGTCCAACATCCCGCCAGTGCTGGCTAACAGTCCGATTCTCACTTCGCGCCACCATCCTTCATTCTGCGCACCCTCCGACCTCCTCAGAATATGGGTCTGACGAAGCGGGACGGCGTCGGAGCAGAGCGAACTGCGGGCTCCCGCAGGCCCGGTGCGGTTCACCCACGGAACTCAGCCATATGACCGCCGCCAAGCCTCTGACCAGCAGTTCTGGTCCCCGCTATGCTCGAGCCTGGGCGGAGATCAGGGGGCTGAGTACCGAGCGCCAGTGATGACCCGTGCGTGACAGAGTAATGACGCGAAGCTGTCCGGAGTCGACCCCCTAGTGACCGAGATGTCGGTGGGGAACTCTGGGCCTCGTGAAAACTCTCAATGGACTCCCAGAACCCCTGTCCGCTCCCGGCGACAAACGACGTCGCCGGCTCTACTCCAGCTCTCTCGGGCTCGCCTGCATCGACGCGGCAGCCGTCGTCGTGTCGTGGTTCCTCGTCGTCTCCCTCTTCGGGCGGGTCTGGGGAGGCGAGTTCTTCCTGCTGCTGCCGATGCTCATCATCGGTCAGCTCGCCCTCGGCTATCTGCTCTCGCTCTACCGGAATCGCTACGAACTCGGCTCCGACCACGAGCTGCGCAACCAGGGAATGGCTGCGGCCGTCCTCTTCACCGGCGCTGCTCTGGCAGGGGTGGTCCCCGAATATCGTGAGGACATTCCCTGGCTGCTGCTGGCTCTCCTCTTCGCGCAGGCGCTCATGGTCTTCACCCGGCAGCTCATCAGAGTCGTCAGGCAGCTGCGCCTCGTGCCCGTATCCGGAGAACCCGTCGTCATCGTCGGCGCCGGGGATCTCGGTGCATCGCTCGTCTCACAGATGATGGCTGATCCGCTCAGCCCGTATCGGCCGGTGGCGATCGTCGATGACGATCCCACCAAGGTCCGCCAGCTCATCCACGGCGTTCCGGTGCGAGGCACCACCCGCTCCATCGCCGAGGTAGTCGCTTCCTCCGGAGCCGACGGAGTGATCGTCGGCATCGCCGATGCCCCTGCGAAGGTGTTCGCGTCGCTGGTGCAGCGTCTCGATTCGGAACAGATCTGGGTCAGAGCCGTGCCCTCACCGTTGGACATGCTCTCTTCGGACGTCGGCATCGCCGACATCCGCGACCTCGACGTCACCGACCTCATCGGCCGGCCGGCGGCAGAGCCCGAGAGCGAGCAGATCTCTCAGCTCGTCGAGGGCCGCACCGTCCTGGTCACCGGTGCGGGTGGATCGATAGGCTCGGAACTGTGCCGGATCATCTCCCGCCACGGTCCCCGCCGCCTGATCATGCTCGACCGTGACGAGTCCGAGCTGCACTCACTGTGCATGAGCCTCGAGGGCCGTGCACTGATGGACTCTCCCGACCTCGTTCTCGCGGATATCCGCGATCTTCAGGCGCTCGATCAGGTCTTCGCCGAGCTCAAGCCGGACATCGTCGTCCACGCGGCTGCTCTCAAACACCTGCCGATGCTCGAGAGCTACCCGGCCGAGGGGTGGAAGACCAATGTGCACGGGTCCCTGAATGTGCTGAAAGCGGCGCAGAAACATGGTGTGGGACGGTTCGTCAACATCTCCACGGACAAAGCGGCGAATCCCAGCAGCGAGCTCGGCCGATCGAAGTTCGTCGCGGAGCGATTCACTGCTCATTTCGCTGCGGCAACCGGTCTTCCCTACGTCTCGGTGCGGTTCGGCAACGTCCTCGGCTCGCGCGGATCGGTTCTCATCTCGTTTGCGGATCAGATCCGCCGCGGTGGACCGCTGACAGTGACGCATCCCGATGTCACGCGCTTCTTCATGACGATTCCCGAAGCCTGCCTGCTGGTCCTGCGCGCCGCCGCTCTGGGCGGCAGCGGGCAGACGCAGGTGCTGGATATGGGCGAACCTGTGCGCATCGTCGATCTCGCCAAGCGGCTGATGGCGGTGGCGGGACGAACTTGCCCCATCGTCTACACAGGACTGCGCGCCGGCGAGAAGATGAATGAAGAGCTCTTCTCCCCGGAGGAACTTGGCCGAACTTCGGAAAACGGCGTGTCGTGGACCGTTGACGTGCCTCCTCTGGACCCCGAGGCAGTACCCGATCCAACGGCGTCGCTCGAGGCCATTCGCAACAGCTACCTCATCGCGGTCGATGCCGCAGGGACACCGCAGACTGCGGCCGCAGCCGCTGATGGGCATGGTGACACCGGCCCCCGGGAACCAGCGGCCGTCTCAGAGGCGCTGCCCGACATCGACCTCGACCGCGGAGCCGAGGCTCTCGGGCTGACCGCACAGGGAAGGGCATGACGGAGATGAGGATTCCCCTTTGCCTCCCCTCTGTAGGGGAGTTGGAAGAACAGGCGATCGTCACTGCTCTGCGGTCAGGCTGGGTCGCCCCGGCGGGTCCTCAGCTCGACGAATTCGAGTCGCGACTGGCAGCAGTCACCGGCCGCTCACACGTAGTGGCGGTGAGCTCCGGCACCGCCGCGCTGCACCTGGCGCTGCTGTCGCAGGGGATCGGACGCGGCGACCGGGTGGCGGTTCCGACCCTCACCTTCGCGGCGACGGTCAACGCCGTGCACTATGTGGGCGCCGAACCGGTCTTCATCGACTGCGACGAAGCGGGGCTGATGGATACGTCCGTCCTAGAAGTGGCATGCTCTGACGCGCAGTCCTCGGACCGGCCGATCCGCGCGGTTCTGCCTGTCGATCTGTATGGCAGGCCGGCCGACTATCGGCGGATCGTCCGAATCGCCGACACGGTCGGCGCCGTCGTCATCTCCGACGCTGCGGAGTCGTTGGGAGCAGGAACAGATGCCGCACCGGCCGGATCCTTCGGAGCCGTCGCGGCACTGTCTTTCAACGGCAACAAGATCGTCACGACCTCATCGGGCGGGGCGGTTCTGTGCTCCGATCTGGAGACGGCTGAACGTGTCCGCTATCTCTCGACTCAGGCGAGACAGCCGGTACTTCACTATGAGCACACCGAGGTCGGGTACAACTACCGTCTGTCGAACCTCCTCGCCGCTTTGGGCACTGCTCAGCTCGACCGGCTCGACGCGATCGTGGCGAAGAAACGCGAACATTATCAGAGCTATGCCCGGGCACTGGCGCACGTTGCAGGACTTGACCTGCTTCCCGCTGCCGACGGCAACTGTTGGATGAGTGTCCTCGTCGTCGGGCCGGAATCGGGCACAGACGCGTCAGCGCTGGGGGAGACTCTGCTGCAGCGCGGAATCGAAACACGCCCGGTGTTCAACCCGATGCACCTGCAGCCCGTTCATGCCGGTTGCGATCTGCGCTATATCACCGGTCGCGCCGAAGCGCTGTACCGCACAGGTCTGGCACTGCCGTCGAGTACCGATCTGACCACGGATGACAGAAGCACGGTTGCCGCTGAGATAACGTCGGCCATCGGAGAGGCGGTCGCAGTATGAGGAAGCGTACTGCAGTCCTGTGCGCAGGGCTCACGGTCGTCGCGCTGCTCGTCTTCGGTGCCGGGATCGGTGCCTACTACGGGTATCTCGCGATGTCCTGGAATCGGGGCGTGACGACGATCAGCGATCCCGATCTGACCGAACAGCTGAGCTCGCCGACCGAGACAGGGAAATCTCGGGATTCCTCGGCCGTCGACATACTCCTCATCGGCACCGTGAATCCGCAGGGCGATGCGGGATCTGCGGATGACGGCGCGATCGATGCCGATCTCGTCATGCTCGCCCATATACCGGCCGACCGCAGTGGAATCCAGGTCGTCTCGATTCCGGAAGACGCCTCGGCGAGTCTGCCGGGAGGCGAGAATGAGACGATCGGGTCCGCTGTCTCACTCGGCCTGCCGATGAGTGTGCGCGCCGTGTCGAACCTCCTCGGAACCGACATCGATCACGTGGTCCTCGTCGATCTGGCCATGCTCGACGTCCTGGCGGACCTCCTCGGAGGCGTCGAGGTCGAGTCGACGGCGGCATTCGAGTCAGACGGCCACGACTTCACCTCGGGTCTGAACCTGCTCGACAGCTCCTCCGCGCTCGCGTTCTTCAGCGGTCATGGTGCGCTCCCGGAAGGGGAGCTGCAGCGCGTCGCCAACCGACAGGAATTCATCCGTTCCGCCGGTTCGGAGCTGGTGTCGACGGGTCACCTGTCCGATCCGCTGAAGCTCTCGGCCGCGGTCAAGGAGATCAGCCCCTATCTGAGTGTGGACTCGGGATTCGACGCCAGCACGCTCGTGGAGCTCGGCTCGCAGCTGGGAGCTGTCCATGAGGACGACATCGACTTCATCTCTCTGCCGGTCGCTGGCGATGTCGCCGCGGTCGATGACGGCGGACAGCGTCTGGCAGACCGATACGACTTGGAGGAATTGAAACGATTCATCGCTGCCGATTCCGTCGGCGACTTCGCTGCTGGAGCGACGGTGCGACATCGATGACCAACCAAGCCGCACTGCGACTGACCGCGGACCAGTTGCGGGACCGATTCGATCTTACGCAGGATGAGGCCTCTGCCCTGCAGATCGCCAGTGGTGGCTGGGCGACTTTGGCCGGAGCCGCCGTCGACGCTGTCGAACACAGCGGACGAGGGCTGACCGAGCTCGTGAGTTCCACGGCACTGGCGGACTTCGCAGTAGCGCAGACTGACGAGTTCTCGCTGTCGCTCTCAGGTGCGGACCACCGTGCGCTCGGGGTGCTGTCACTGCTCGACGGATTCGATGACGATGTTGCCGAGGTCGCTCTGGACGTGGCCCTCGACCAATGGCCCGAGCATCTGCGCACCGACGGTCCAACACTGCTGCTGCACTTGCAGATTTCGGGTGCGGTGACCCAGGGAACCGGGGGCGCGCCGTGGCGCGTTCCGGTCCTCATCGCGGCGTGGGCTCGCAGAGTCCTCACCGAGAGCACAGCGGGTGACGGGTGCGAGACCGCGGAGATCTCCCTGGCCGAGGCGCTCACCGCACAGGTGGAATTGGCAGGGTCTCCGGAGGCCCTGCTGCTGGACAACGCGGTCACCCTCGCCCGCAGGACTCGTCAATGGAGGCTGCTCGACCGGATATTCCTCACCTGCGGGTATCCGATCTTCTACCTCTACCCCCGGTCCAGCGTGCCGGCATTCGCCCGTCTTCCGGCCTCTGCCCTGCGAGCCGTCCCGGAACTCGAAGAGATCACGACGGTGGCGACCAATGCCCAAGAGGCCCTGCTCAGCCCCGGCACCAGCGCCGAGATGGAGTTCCCGGATTCGGTCCGCGCCTGCGTGGCTCGCCTGACCGCGCCCAGGACATCTCAAGCCAAATACACAGTACAGCCAGTGCAAGGCGGCTCGGACGACGAGTCCCAGCCAGTCGAGGAGATCGGAACTTCCATGAGATTCCATACAGTTATGGACGAGATGGCACGCCTCGGAAGTGATGGGGAGCACCGCATCGCAGCTGAGTCGGGAGCTTCCTGGACCACCGGCGGAGTGGCTCGGCGTTCCTACCGGGTCGTCCGTCTGCAAGCATCCATTCACAGTGTGCTGGCCGACGATCCGGGCCGCGCGCTGGCGCTGCTGCGGTCGATCGAAGACGAAGTGAAAGAGGAAGCGGCACCGGGAGATTTTCTGGCCCCGGCAGTCATCGCATGGTCTGCTCTGGCGTCGTATCTCGCCGGAGATCAAGAGCGTGCCGATGCTGTTCTCGCTGAGTTCGCACTGTTCGACTCCCCTCCGTTCGTACAGGAGCAGATGTTCCGACCCACAGTGCTCGTCGTTCAGGCATACCGCAGTCTCGACGCCCTCAATCTTGCAGATGTCGAAGCAGTGGTGCAGCGTATGCGCGAGTATCCGGACATGGGCGAACTGTGGTACCACGTGCCGATCATCGAACGGTCGCTCATTCAGCTCGTCGCGACCACACGGTCGACTCTGCTGCGGGCAGAGGAGTCGATCGATGTGCACGCACACAGAGCCGCTGCCACGGAAAGACGGATCGAGTCGCTGGCCGCCTCACGCATCGGCATGCTCATCAGCCTCGGGCAGCTGCACCGAGCGGAGAAGCTCCTGGAGACGATCAGCGGGCCCCACGGCATCGGGCAGGTGCTCCATGCTCGTGGTGAACTAGCGGCGGGCCGCAACGGCGCGGCTGTGAGAATCGCCGAGGCACAGTACTACGAGAACCACATCTGCACTCGGGACAGGGCCGAACTCACCGGTATCAAGGCTGCGGCACTGCTTCGCCTCGGCGACAAGGAGGAGGCGCTAAACTCCTTCGCGGAACTGCTGGAGCTCTCAGCGCTCGTGGGGTCGCTGCTGCCGGTCGTTCAGATGCCCATCGTCGAACGACGTGAACTTCTCCGCGCGAGCGCAGACCGGTTGGTGTGGCAGAAGATCGTGAAGATCGTATCACCGTCGGACGGCGACGAACTCACCGCCGGAGGCGCGCCGGAGCGCTTGATCGAACGGTTGGGCAATCTCGGTTCCGCAGTGATCGGTGTGGTGGACTTTCCGACGCTCGCGCCCCGCGAGATGGTCCTGCTCGAAGGTCTCGAACGCGGCGCGAGCGTTGCCGAAATCGCCCACGATCTCATGCTGGTTCAGGGTACGGTCAAGAACAATCTCTCGTCGCTCTATCGCAAGCTCGGAGTCAACAGCCGTGATGCGGCGGTCGCGCGGGCCCGGAATCTCGGGTACCTCGACTCCGGAGGTGCGTAGGAGGAGTCGGCCGGTCCGCGCTCACTGAGCAGGGACCGGCACGCGCGCTTTCAACGTCTGCCGATCGAGTAGGTCGACGACTAGTTTCTCGGCGACTTGGCCGGCCAGCGAGAGGATTCTGGCAACGCTCTCGATGTGCCAGTAGGCGGCCGTACCATGAGCGTGGCCGGCGATGAGCGGCCCGAGGACGTAGATCCCGGAGGCAGCTCTGAACGATGAGTCCAGGACCAGGCCCGTTCGTGATGCGGAGGCACGGACGACTCCGGAACCGAGCATCTGTCGCAGCAGGGCTGAACGGGTGTCGGTCACCCGCTCGAATCCCATCCCGTTGACGACGACAGCATAGTGCGGAGCAGGTACGGTCGACGAGGACTCCACCGCCGGTGTCGAGTCGGCCGGTGGATCGACTGTGACCTGTACGCGGTTGTCCGTGATCCGAGCTTCGCGGAAGCGACCGGGAACGAAATCGATGGTGCCGTTTTCGACGCCTTCGACGAGGAGGTCGAGAGAATCACCGCCGGCACGACGCAGGAGGTCGTTGATGATCAGTCCGTACTCGGTGGCCATCGAGCATCGCTCGTAGTTGTCCATATAGGCGAGGGAAGAACCGACTGCACCGATGAGCACCGAGATCGTGGAATTGACGTTTCCGTTGTCTATTGCTGCGGTGAGTTCTGCTTTGACCGTGCGGCTGAGCTCGAGCGCACGTAATGGCTCACCCGCTCTGGCGGCGGCGAGCAGTCGGTCGAGCAGCGGCGTCGAGGCCGTCTCTCCCGGTCTGTCGTGGTGCCAGTAGTGCGGTCGTCCACGTGAGCACAGGATATGAAGACGAGACGCAGTGGCCCGGCGGAGTCGGTGCGAGGCGAGGATGAATTCCAAGGCATCGGCATTGCCGCCGACGAGGAGGATGTCGCGCTGGTCCTTCGGCAGCGAGTCGAGTCTGGCCCAGGTCCGCTCGATGACGTGTTCAAGACTCGGTTCGTGGAGGTCAGCAATGATGCCCGATTCGAGTCGGACCCCGTCGGTCACCGCACTGTCTGGGCTGGCATTGTGTTCGCCGGCGACCACGGAGAGCTCTTTGACGGGAGGCGAACCGATCGCCAGAAGCAGAGAGCGGGCATGAATCTCGAAACGGGTCGTGCCCGGTCCGTCGTGTTGGCTCAGAAGCACATCGCCATCTTCGGTGTGGGTGATTTCATCTATGTCTGCGTGGACGAATTCGACATCGGCGAAGTCGCGGGCTGTCTCGACTGCTTCGGTGACGAGCTCGGCAAGATGCTGACCGTAGAGCCGTCGGGGCAGATAGAGGCGCTCCCAGCGGCCATCTCGGATGTCGTCTTCATGGCGGAGGATCCACTCGATTTCCATGGCTTCGGCGAGAGGGGAATCCGGGGTCGATCCTTCGATAGCCCACCGCAGCATCACTTCACGTCGCTGCTCCAGCCAGGCGATGAATGCGCTGAGTTCGCGGTCGGGAAGGAAATGCTGAAGTTCTGAGATCAGTAGCGAAGATCGTCCGGAGCGATGTCCGTAGGGCAGCCCTGAGTGGAACTGCCGGTCACGATCGATGACGGTGATGCGCACGGGTGCGAGGAGCGATGCCCTGTTGTCCGATATCCGAGAGAGGATCTTCAGGAGACCGTGGGTCCCTGACGCACCGGAGCCGAGGATTGCGATATCCGTCAGATATGGAACTGAACTGCTCATCATGGTGGTCGCCTCTTTGGTGGAGTGCATTCGGCAGAGTGCGCTCAATGCGGGAGAAGCCGTCGAGGACGGCCAAGATGCTACTAGCGTAGTTCTCTGAGAAGTCATTTCGGGTGACGAATCCATACCGATACCTCGTTCTGAGGATGACTTCGCCCGGGTGCCACCGCAATCACGCCGTGACGAGATCCCGTCTCCGGAACCCGACCATGCCGGCTCCGACGAGGACGACCGTGATCGCCAGGAACGTCAGCACCGCCTCGGCGGAGATGTCCTCGGCCGGGTACTGGCCGATGTGGTTGAACACGGAGAGGTCGAGGACGGCCCCGTCGAGTTGGAGGAGCCCGCCGAACAGAGCGAGCACCGCGGAACCGGCGAAGACGATCCAGGTCAGACCCAGCAGTCGCGGCGCGAACCCGTACAGCAGGCAGGCGAGGCCGATCAGCACCCACACGGCGGCCGACTGCACGAGATGGCCGAGCACCGTCGGGCCCAGCAGGTCCCAATCGTCCAGCGAGGCGGCCGCGCCGATGCCCTCACCGATACCGGCCAGCAGCATCAGCCAGGCGGATCCGAGCAGCGTCACCGTTACCCAGGAAGCCATCCACCCGCCCCGTGAGACCGCGGTCGCGAGCACGGGCTCGGTGTGGAAGTCCTGTTCCTCGGAGCGCAGCCCTCCGACGGTGATGAGCGCGAAGGCGGCGACGATCATGGCCATGTAGAGCGCCATATAGCCGAGATAGCCGTCGACGATTCCCAGCGGTCCGCCCATGAGCTGCGTGATCTGCTCGGGCATGCCGTCGGCGCCCTCGGCCATCGCTCCGGCGAAGGACCCGAAGATCGCAGCCATGACGAGGATCCCCAGCGACCACCAGATCAGCGTCGAACGCTGCAGGCGGAAGGCGAGTCCGAACGCGGTCGACAGGCCGCGACCTGCGTGAACCCGTCCGGGTCGCTCCGCAACGATGCCCGCGCCGAGGTCGCGGCGCGACTGCACAGCCAGGGCGATGAGCAGGAGCACGACGAGGGCGGCGACTGAGTACAGCAGCGGCCACCAGCGGTCGAGAGTGAACGGAGCCGTCTGCTGAGACCATCCCAGAGGGGACAGCCAGGACAACCAGTCGAGGTCACCGCCGGCGACGGCGGACATGTCACCGAGCCCGCGGACGACGAAGCTCAGCGCCAGCACGGCTCCGGCCATTCCCGAGGCCGCCCGCGAGAACCCCGTCAGCTGCACCGTCACGGAGGTGACCCCGACGAAGACACAGCCGACCGCCGTCATCCCGGCCCCGAAGAGCAGACTCGAGGTCGCCGGATCGGGGTCAGCCTCGGAGAACTGAAGTGCCGCGGCCATGAGTGCCCCTGCCACGACGTTCATGATCACCGTGAGGATGACCGCGGCGAACAGCTGGGCATGTCGTCCCGTGACATTCGCGCGGATGAGCTCGGCTCTGCCCGTCTGCTCTTCGGCGCGGGTGTGACGGGTGACGGTGGTGATCGACATCAGACTGATGCCGATCATGAGGAACACGGCGTACATGCCGACGATGAACCGCGGCACCGTGATGTCGTCGAGCCCGTAGCCGGGTCCGGTGATGAGACCCATCACCGGATTCTTCGCGAACACGGTCATCGTCTGCAGGGTATCCGAGTCCATGACCAGAGCGATCGCATTCGCGAAGTAGGCCGTGAGTGCGGTCAGGGACAGCACCCAGATCGGCATCCGCAGCCGGTCGCGCCTGAGCATGAACAGCAGCAGGTGTCCCAGCCCGGTGAGGCCACCCCCGCCGAGGCGGCCGTCAGTTCCGCGGGGACGGGCCCTTCTGTGTGCCTGACGATGGTCGGCGGTCGAGTCCCCTGGACCCGCCTCGGTCGATGCCAGCAGATTCATGATCCGGCCTCCTTGCCGTAGTGGCGCAGCAGCAGCTGCTCGAGCGTCGGCGGCGTGGCCGTCAGCGACTCGACGTCGTGCTCGCCGAGGGTGCGCATGATGTCCGGCAGGTGAGCGGCGTCGGCGCTGAAGTGCAGCTGCGCTCCCTCGCGGACGAGGTCGTGGACTCCGGCCATCCTCGTCAGAGCGGGGATGTCCCGCTCCACTTGGGCGGTGATCGTCGTCCGCGACAGGTGGCGCAGATCCGACAGAGTGCCGGTCTCGACGATGCGGCCGGCCCGGATGATCGAGATCCGATCGGCCAGCGCCTCGACCTGGGCGAGGATATGGCTCGAGAGCAGCACCGTGCGGCCGTCCTCCTTCGCCTCGCGGATGCACTCCTGGAACACGGCCTCCATGAGCGGGTCGAGGCCCGCGGTCGGTTCGTCGAGCAGCAGGAGCTCGACATCCGAGGCCAGGGCGGAGATGAGCGCGACCTTCTGCCGGTTGCCCTTCGAGTACGTCCGGCCCTTCTTTCTGGGGTCGAGGTCGAAGCGTTCGATGAGTTCGTCGCGCTTGCGGACATCGACCCCGCCGCGGAGCCGGGAGAACAGGTCGATCGCCTCACCGCCGGTCAGCCCCGGCCACAGCTCCACGTCCCCCGGGACGTAGGCGAGTCGCCGGTGGAGTCGAACCGCATGCGACCACGGGTCCTCGCCGAGGAGGCGGATCCGTCCCGCATCGGCGCGGAGGATGCCCAGCAGGATGCGGATCGTCGTCGATTTGCCGGCGCCGTTGGGACCGAGGAAGCCGTGGACCTCACCGCGGGCGACCTCGAGGTCGAGGCCGTCGAGGGCACGTGCGCGACCGAAGGATTTGACCACCTCGGCGAGGGTGATCGCGGGTGCCTCGTCCCCGGTCCGTCGGCTGCGGGCCGTCGGAGCTGTCGTCGTTCTCATCGCTTCTCGTCTCCTTCGTCGGTGCGGTGTGCTGTCGGTGTCTCGGTGCGGTCGGAAGCCGCGGAGTACGCGGATGCGGTGTCGGGGGCGGCGGTGATGACGCCGTGGAAGTAGAGGTCGTAGAGGTGGGGTGCGAGCCGGGACATCGTCTCGGGGAAGTCCGCGGTCCCCAGCGCCATCTGCAGGCGGGACCCGAGGATCGACGGGGCCAGCGCGAGGGCGGCGATCGTTGCCGCCTGACCGCGGACGTCAGTGTCGCTGGTGCGGAATTCGTAGCCGGCGAAGCCGTGCCGGATATAGCCCTCGACGAGGTCGACGTAGTGGTCGAAATAGCGCTGACCATGATCCGAGGGATCGAGCAGCGACTTGGTGAGGTAGTCGATGTTCAGCGACATGTCGCTGCTGGCGAAGATCGCTCGCACCGCCTCGGTCGCGTAGTCGGCATTGGCCGCCTTGGCGTCCGCGATCGCCGAGAAGACGAAGTCATCGCAGGCGCGGCGCAGTCCGTCTTTCGACCCGAAGTGGTGGATGACGAGCCCGGGGGAGACGTCGGCGGCGGCGGCGATCGCACGGATCGTCGACTTCGCGAAACCGCGTTCGGCGAAGGTCTCGATCGCAGCGGAGCGGATCCGGACCGCGGTCTCCGGGGACGAATTGGGTGATCGGTTCGCTCGCGAATCCGAAGAGGTTGAACGCATGTTTAATATTAAACGCGTGTTCAATCGTCGATGTCAATGGGCGGGCTCAGAAAGTTCGTCCTCAGTCATTTACATACAACCATCTAGTTGTATGATTGGGCGCATGAAAGCCGTTCTCGACGACGAGGTCGATGCGCTGTTCCATGCATTGGCCGACCGCACCCGGCGCGATATCGTGCGCCGAGTCGCAGGGGAAGGGGTTTCGGTGTCCGATCTGGCCGCCGGCTACGACATGAGCTTCGCCGCAGTGCAGAAGCACGTCGCTGTCCTCGAACGTGCAGGACTGGTGACGAAGCGCCGAGCAGGCAAACGGCAGATCGCCCACGCAGAGGTGGGTCCGCTTCGCACCATCAGGAGCATGCTCGCCGAGCTCGAAGACCACTGGGTCGAACGAGTGCAGAGAATCGACGACCTTCTGGCCGGGCACGAACAGGCCGGGTCGTGAAGCCAACCACCACAATGCTCAGGGAGCAGCCATGCCGGTCATCGACACATTTCATGACGAAGAGACACTGACGCTGACGATCGTCGCCGAATTCGCAGCGCCGCTCGAACGAGTGTGGGAGGTCTACGCCGACCCCCGCCAGCTCGAGCAGATCTGGGGGCCTCCGACGTACCCTGCCACGGTCGTCGACCATTCGCTCGCACCCGGCGGCAGAGTCACGTACTACATGACGAGCCCGGAGGGCGAGAAGTTCTGCGGGTTGTGGGAGCTGACCGCCGTCGATCGTCCCACGCGTTTGGAGTTCCGCGATTACTTCGCCGATGAGGACTTCACGGTTGTCGAGTCGATGCCCGGAAGCAGCTGCGTCTACCGCTTCGAGGCAACCGAGACCGGGACGCGTGCCACCTATGAATCGGTCTTCGACTCGGTGGAGGGACTGCGCACAGTCCTGGAGATGGGTGTCATCGAAGGCTCGACCGGGGCGATCAACCAGATCGACGGGCTGCTGGCTCGCAGCGGAACCGCCAACCGAGCGAACTCGCAACCGAGCGAGCTCGCATAGGGCGATTCCGCGGGAGAGGAATGTTGATTCTCGCCGCTGAAATCAACATTCCTCTCCCGCAGAATGGCGCGCGGGTTCCGCATCAGGGTCGGGCTAAGCCTTCTCGCGGGCCTGCATGGAGTGGGCCGGGGCGTCCGGGCGGACGGGGATGATGAGCGCCAGGCCAACAGCCAGAACGATGAGGATGCCCAGCGTTCCCGCCCGCTGGAAGCCGAAGATCGTGATCGCCAAGGCGAACATCGCGGGCCCCAGGAAGCTCACGGCCCGTCCGGTCGTGGCGTAGAGACCGAAGTTCTCCCCGGCCGACTCCGGCGGAGTGATGCGGGCCAGGAACGACCGGCTCGACGCCTGCACCGGACCGACGCAGAAGCTCAGGATCAGGGCGCAGACCCAGAACACGGCCGCCTCGGCGCTGAAGAGGATCGGCAGCCCACCTGCGATGATGACGATGAGACCGGCGATGATGACGGGTTTCGGCCCGAGCCGATCGTCGAACCACCCGGCGATCATCGCACCGGCACCGGCGGCGACGTTCGCTGCCACACCGAGGATGATGATCTCCGAGGCGGAGAACCCGTAGCTGCCGGCGGCGAGGACCCCTGCGAAGGAGAAGATCGCGGCCAGGCCGTCCCGGAAGACCGCCGAGGCGATGAAGAACCGCAGCGTCTGATGCTCGGTCGACCACATCCGGACCAGACGACGCACGAGGCCCGCATAGTCGGAGACGAAGGCGCGGATCGGGTGTCCGCCCGAGGTGCCTTTGGCCTTCGCGCCGGGAGCCGAGAACAGGACCGGGATCGCGAAGATCGCGAACCACACCGCCGCGAGGACAGCGACGATGCGGAACCTCAGTCCCTCGGCGTCGCTGGCGCCGAGGATGCCGACCTCGGGTTGGATGACGAGGACGAGGAGGAGGACGAGGAGGACCAGCCCTCCGACATAGCCCATGCCCCACCCGAATCCGGAGACCTTGCCGACATTGTCGGGGGTGGTGATGCGGACCATGATGCCGTTGTAGGACACCTCGGCGAATTCGAAGAACACGCTGCCCACAGCCAGAAGCAGCAGACCCAGCCAGAGATAGTCGGGGGAGTCGCGGACGAAGAACAGGCCGAACATCGTGAGCACGACGATTCCGGTGTGCACGCCCAGCCACAGGCGATGCCGACCCCCGGCATCGGCCCGAGTGCCAGCTGCCGGAGCGATGACGGCGATGACGAATCCGGCCGCGGCCATCGACCAGCCCAATGCCGAGGAGCCGGCTTCCTCGGTGGCGGCGACGGACTTCGTCAGGTACGGAGCGAACACGAAGGTGATGATCACGGCATTGAAGGACGCCGAACCCCAGTCCCACAGCGCCCAATTGAATATGCGCAGGCGGGTTGCTGCTGGTGACGGCGGGGATGCGGGCATGGTGTCACTGTACTGAATCGCTGCCCGATCGGGATGAAAACTGCGAAAATAGCAGGGGAAAGCTGAATGCGACGTTGAAGCAGTCCGTGAATTGCGGCAAAGTAGATAGACGGATCTGAACTCGAAGCGAAGGGCATTATGAGCGACCCCAACGCGGACGACGGCTCCGCGACCGGCCAGCAGGCCGGCGCGACCGTTGAGGCGGACGCGGCACCAACCACCGGTGCCGACGATACGACCGCCTCCACACCGTCCGAAACCGAACATTATCTCATCGGCGAACCCGACCCCGTAGCGCTGCATCTTCCGGAGAAGCTGCATATCGGCGAGGGCGACTCCGATGCGGAGATCACCGAGAAGCTGCGCCGCCAAGGTGTGCGCATCGGCAAGGGCATGATCGCCCCGGCCGTCTTCTGGCCGGCACTGATCATCATCGTCGGAGTCGCCGCATTGGCGATTGCGCTCCCAACGTCGACCGGCGACGTGATCTCTGCGATGCAGGGCTGGGTCGTCGCCGACCTCGGCTGGTACTACATGCTGGTCGTCGGGCTGTTCGTCGTCTTCGCCATCGTCGTCGGATTCTCCAAGTACGGCAGAATTCGGCTGGGCAAGGATGGCGACCGACCGGAATTCAACATCTTCTCGTGGTTCGCGATGCTCTTCGCCGCGGGCATGGGCATCGGCCTCGTCTTCTACGGCGTCGCCGAACCGCTGACCTACGCGACGACCGGGGCGAAGCCGGGATGGCCCGACAACGAGATCGACGACGCGAAGCTGGGCATGGCCCAGACCTTCGTCCACTGGGGTCTGCACCCGTGGGCGCTCTACGCAGTGCTCGGCATGGCACTTGCCTATGCGATCCACCGCCGTGGTCGCCCCCTGTCCATCCGCTGGGCCCTCGAACCGCTCCTGGGACGTTTCGTCAAGGGGTGGGCCGGTGACGTCATCGACGTCATCGCGATCTGCGGCACGGTCTTCGGCATCGCTACCTCTCTCGGGCTCGGCGTGCAGCAGATCTCGGCCGGACTCAAACACATCGGGGTCGTCGGCGAGTACGACAACATGTTCCTCGTCATCCTCATCGTCATCATCACCTTCCTCGCCACCGCCTCGGTGGTCTCGGGCGTGGGCGCCGGCATCAAGTGGCTGTCGAACATCAACCTCACGATGGCCGGCATCCTCCTCATCACGGTTCTCGTGCTCGGGCCGACCCTGTTCCTGTTCCAGAACTTCGTCGAGTCGATCGGCGTGTATCTGGCCAATGTCTTCGACATGACGTTCGACATCGGTGCCTACACCGGTGACGAAGGCGCGGAGTGGAACTCCTCCTGGACTCTGTTCTACTGGGGCTGGTGGATCTCCTGGGCACCCTTCGTCGGCGTCTTCATCGCCCGCATCTCGCGTGGCCGCACCGTGCGCGAATTCATCGCCGGTGTGCTTCTCGTGCCGTCGATCGTCGGCTTCTTCTGGTTCTCCGTGATGGGCGGCACCGGCATCCACCGTCAGATCTTCGGCACCGGCGACCTCGTCGACCCGGAGGAAGGCGTCGTGGCCGAGCGCGTCCTCTTCGACGTGCTCGGAGACCTGCCGCTGGGCGCAGTGATGTCGGTCATCGCCATCATCCTCGTGGCGATCTTCTTCATCACTTCCTCGGATTCGGGTTCGCTCGTCGTCGACATGCTCGCCTCGGGCGGCCACCCGAACCCGCCTCTGTGGTCGCGTGTCCTCTGGGCGCTGATGGAGGGTGCACTGGCGATCGGTCTGCTCATCGCCGGCGGACTCGGAGCGCTGCAGGCCGGGTCGCTGCTCACGGCGCTGCCGTTCAGCATCATCCTCGTCCTCGTCTGCGTGTCCACGCTCAAGGCCTTCGGCAAGGAAGCGCAGAGGACGGCGGCGATCGAGCGTGCCGCGCGGTTCCGTCAGGTCGGTGAGCACCTGGCCGATGACTTCGACGAGTACCTCGGTGACAAGGTCGATGAGCGCATCGACTACCGACTCACGCGCAGTCGCGGCATCGGCGATCGGATGAAGTCGCGCTCCGGCGGAACCAGGGAGTCGCGCAAGTCCGGCCGCGACAAGGGGACGTCGACCCCCGCGGACTGACACGGCACCGTCGACGGACATTGCGCCGCCGACGGATCGAGGGCCCGTGTGACCGACTGCGAGTCGGTCACACGGGCCCTTGTCGTACCAGATCTCATCGCAGATCTCCGGCCCCGCTGTCGGCGGCTTCTGCGGCGCCAGGCGGAACGAGTAGGCTGGTGGCGAACGAGTACACCGACCCATCGACCAAGGAGCGCACATGCCCATCGCCAGCCCCGAAGTGTATGCCGAGATGATCGACCGCGCGAAGACCCAGGGCTTCGCCTACCCCGCGATCAACTGCACCTCCTCGCAGACGATCAACGCCGCCATCCGCGGCTTCGCCGAGGCCGGATCCGACGGCATCGTGCAGATCTCCACGGGCGGCGCCGAATACATGTCCGGCCCGACCGTCAAGGACCGCGTGCGCGGTGCCATCGCGTTCTCCGTCTTCGCCGCCGAGGTGGCCAAGAGCTACGACGTCAACATCGCACTGCACACCGACCACGCCCCGAAGGACGCCGTCGAAGCGTGGGTCAAGCCCCTGCTGGCCGCATCGACCGAGCGCGTGAAGAACGGCGGCGAGCCCTACTTCCAGTCGCACATGTGGGACGGCTCGGCCGTACCCCTCGACGAGAACCTCGTCCTCGCCGAGGAGCTGCTCGAGCTCTCGACGGCCGCGCACTCGATCCTCGAGATCGAGGTCGGCGTCGTCGGCGGCGAAGAGGACGGCGTCGAGAACGAGATCAACGACAAGCTCTACACCACCGTCGAGGATGGGCTGGCCACCGCGCGTGCCCTGGGCACCGGCGAGAAGGGCCGTTACCTCACGGCTCTGACCTTCGGAAACGTCCACGGCGTGTACAAGCCCGGCAATGTGAAGCTGCGCCCCGAACTCCTCGGTGAGATCCAGGAGAAGGTCGGCGCCGAAGTCGGCAAGAAGGCGCCGTTCGATCTCGTCTTCCACGGCGGTTCGGGATCGAGTGCGGAAGAGATCGCCGAGGCGGTCCGCCACGGCGTCGTGAAGATGAACATCGACACCGACACCCAGTACGCCTTCACCCGCCCCGTCGTCGAGCACATGTTCCGCAACTACGACGGAGTGCTCAAGATCGACGGTGAGGTCGGCGACAAGAAGCTCTACGACCCGCGCTCCTTTGGCAAGGCCGCAGAGAAGGGCATGGCCGAGCGCATCGTCGAAGCCTGCCAGAACCTCGGATCGGCCGGCACCAGCCTGCATAAGTGAGTCTCAGCCGGCTCAGCTAGTGGGCCGGAGCGCAGCAGGGTCTGCCTCACGAACCGACAGCGGCCGTCGCCCGATTCCGGGCGGCGGCCGCTGCGCATGCCGAACCGTCGAGAAACGGGCCAAGCGTCGAGAAACGGGTGTGGACCCCCGTGTCTCGACATTCAGCCCGTTTCTCGGTGAGATGCCACTGTGAATGGCACGAGGCCCGGGACGCCATTGTCCCGGGCCTCGTATCGTCCTGCAGATCGGCGGACGACTTGTCTGCCGATCGGACTGCCTGCCGAGTGGCCCGCAGCCCGATCGCGCTTCGCGTCAGCCTTTCGGCACCGCCTCGCCGGCCTTGAGGCGAGCCACCCGCTGATCCCAGAAGTCGGCGTTGCGCACACCGATCTTCTCGGGCTCGAACACCGGGTCCAAGCCGAGCTTGGCCTGGCGTTCGAAGTCGCGCAGGAGCTTGAACGCCGGCTGCTGCAGGATGAGGATGCCGATGATGTTCAGCCAGGCCATGAGGCCCACGCCGATGTCACCGAGCGCCCAGGCGCTGCCGGCCGTCGACATCGCCCCGACGGCGACGGCGACGAGGATGAGCAGCTGCAGAATGCGCTTGCCGACCGCGAGCACCATGGTGTTCTTGGCCTTGCCGAGCAGATACACGAGGTTGGTCTCGGCCATGTAGTAGTAGGCGACGATCGTGGTCAGCGCGAAGAGGAAGATCGAGATCGCGATGAACCCGGCGCCGAGACCGTGGATCATCGAGTCGAGCCCCGCCTGCGGCCACTTCTCGCCCGGGGTCGCTGCGATCTCCTCGGCCAGCTGGCCGCGGCCGGTGCCGATGATCGTGGTCCCGTCGGCGTCGAAGACCTTGTACATGCCGGTCGAGAGGATCATGAACGCCGTCGCCGAGCACACGAAGAGGGTGTCGATGTAGACCGATCCGGCCTGCACGAGTCCCTGCTTCGACGGGTGGGAGACCTCGGCGGCCGATGCCGCGTGCGGCCCGGTGCCCTGTCCGGCTTCGTTCGAGTAGATGCCGCGCTGGACGCCCCACTGGACCGCCATGCCGATGATGCCGCCGAAGGCCGCTTCCGGTCCCGCGTCGATGCCGAAGGCCGAGGTGAACATCAGCTGGAGGACCGGAACGATCTGATCAGCATTGATGATGGTCACGGCGATGGCCGCAATGATGTAGATGACGGCCATGAAAGGCACAGCCAGCGAAGCGAAGTGTGCGATGCGCTTGATGCCGCCGACGACGATGAAGCCCATGATGATGACCAGAGCGATTGCGGTGCCCCAGGTCGGAATGCTCCAAGCGTTCTCGACGGCGCCGGAGATCGCATTGGACTGGATGCCCGGCAGCATGAACGACATGGCGATGACGGTCACGGCGGCGAAGACCATGCCGTAGACCTTGAACAGGCCGCGAGCCTTGGTGTGGCGGTAGGCCTTCTCGATGTAGAAAGCGGGGCCGCCGCGGTACTCGCCGGTGCGAGGGTCCTGCTCCTTGAAGATCTGGCCCAGCGTGGACTCGACGTAGGACGTCGAGGCACCGAGGAGAGCCGAGATCCACATCCAGACGACGGCGCCGGGGCCGCCGAAGCCGATGGCGGTGGCGACACCGGCGATATTGCCGACGCCGACGCGACCGGCGAGCGAGATCGCCAGAGCCTGGAAGGACGAGACGCCCTCATTGGAGCTCTTGCCCCTGAACATCTGCCTGAAGATGGCGGGGATCTGGCGGATCTGCACAACCCGTGAGCGGATCGTGAAATAGACACCCGCGCCGAGGCACAGGTAGACGAGGGCGGACGACCACACCACCCCATTGAGCCAGTCGATGAAAGCGGACACGCTTCTCCATTCGTTCTTCCGTATCGGGATCGCCGACACGGTGTTGCTTGTCTAGCGTCTGTGCCGGAGCGCCGGCCCGCTGCTGAGCGACCGGAATCACGAGAGGTTCCCTAGCGGTCTCTGTGATGCACCTCATTAGTGAAGCCGATTGTCATCGGTGACGCAAATCGCATTCGCCGAGGCGGCTTCCCGTCGCGCTGCGCCGGGGCAGGACCGCCTCGGCGAATTGTTGCGAAGTCATTGCGAAGCGGATCACTTCATGTGCGTCAGTTCACTATTTGGGACGGGAACCGTATGATGTGGTGCGGATCTCTTCGAGCAAAGAAGACACGAAGAGCACTTGTGAAAGACAGGAACACCATGAAACGACGAACTGGCGCTAAGGCCGCAGCCATCGCTGCGGCGGGCGCACTGCTCCTCTCCGCCTGCTCGACCTCGACGACCGGAGGCGGTGGCGGAGACGACGAGGGCGGCATGCTCACGGTCGGAACCACGGACAAGGTCGTGGCGCTCGACCCGGCTGCGGCGTACGACAACGGAAGCTCGCTCGTCGAACAGCAGATCTACCCGTACATCCTCGCCTACAAGCCGGGCACGGCCGAGCTCAACCCCTCGATCGCCGAATCGGCTGACTTCACCGAGCCGACGAAGTACGAGGTCAAGCTCAAGGACGGGCTCAAATATGCCAACGGAAACGAACTGACCTCCTCCGACGTGAAGTTCTCCTTCGACCGGCAGCTGAAGATCCAGGACCCCAACGGACCGTCCTCGCTGCTGGGCGGCCTGAAGTCCGTGGAGACCCCGGATGAGAAGACGGTCATCTTCAACCTCAAGCGCGAGAACGACCAGACCTGGCCCGGTGTGCTGGCCAGCGCCGCCGGACCGATCGTCGATGAAGACGTGTTCTCGGCCGACAAGGTCACGAAGGACCAGGAGATCGTCGACGGCAAGGCCTTCGCCGGGCCGTACACGATCGACGGCTTCAAGTTCAACGAGCTGATCACCTACAAGGCCAACCCGGACTACACGGGCTTCATCGAGCCTGCGAAGACCGAGACCGTGCAGATGAAGTACTACTCGGACGCGAACAACATGAAGCTCGACGTCCAGGAGAACACCATCGACGTGGCATGGCGGTCGCTGTCTGCCACGGACATCGAGGACCTCGGCGAGAACGAGGACCTCAAGGTCCACAAGGGTCCCGGCGGCGAGATCCGCTACATCGTGTTCAACTACGACACGATGCCCTTCGGCGCGAAGACCGATGACGCCGACGAGAAGAAGGCGCTCGCCGTGCGCAAGGCCATGGCCGACTCCGTCGACCGGAAGGCGATTGCCAGCCAGGTCTACAAGGACACCTTCACCCCGCTGTATTCGCACGTGCCCGACGGGCTGCCCGGCTCCGACGAACCGCTGAAGTCCGAATACGGCGACGGCAAGGGCGGCGCCGATGTCGCGAAGGCGAAGAAGGCGCTCAAGGACGCCGGTGTCGAGACTCCGGTCGAGCTCAAGCTGCAGTACAACCCGGACCACTACGGTCCCTCCTCGGGCGACGAGTACGCCCTGGTGAAGGACCAGCTGGACAAGACCGGGCTGTTCGATGTCAAGCTGCAGTCGACCGAGTGGGTGCAGTACTCGAAGGACCGCACCGACGACGTCTACCCGATGTACCAGCTGGGCTGGTTCCCGGACTACTCGGATGCCGACAACTACCTCGTGCCGTTCTTCTACGACACGGACGAGACCCCGTCGTTCCTCGCCAACCACTACCGTGACGAGACGATGAACAAGGAGCTCAACGCACAGTCCTCGATCGCCGATGAGGGCAAGCGCGAAGAGGCTCTGAAGAAGATCCAGGGCCAGCTGGCCGACGAGCTGCCGACGCTGCCGCTGCTGCAGGGCAATCAGATCGCCGTGTCCGGCAAGGACGTCAAGGGCGTCGACGACACCCTCGACCCCGCGTTCCAGTTCCGTCTGGCACTGCTGAGCAAGTGATCACCCACACGAGGTGCAGGTGAGCCGATCGGGCCGCCTGCACCTCGTGGCGCGTTCGCGGTCAGCTCCGTACACCTGCGGTGACCCTCACCGAGGTGGCCGCTGTCCGTCACTCGGCCGCGAGCGCATCGAAACACATCCCAGAAGGAACACATGTCTGCTGCCATCAGCGAACCAGGGGCTGAGGCCGCCGAGACTTCGGTCGCGGTCAAGAAGCCCGCTGGGGGCGGACTGGGACGTTACGTCCTCATCCGCTTCCTCCTCATCATTCCCACTATCTTCATTCTCACCACTTTGGTGTTCTTCCTCATGCGCATCACCGGTGACCCGATCACCGCAGCGCTGGGCGGACGCCTGACGAAGGCGCAGCTGGCCGAGCGCGTCCACGCCGCCGGCTATGACCGGCCCATCCTCGTCCAGTACTTCGAATACCTGGGCAACCTGCTCAAAGGCGACTTCGGCACCGCGGTCTCCGACGGGCAGCCGGTGTCGTCGATCCTGCTCAACTACGGGGCAGCGACCGTCGAACTCGTCTTCTACGCGCTCATCGTCGCGTTCATCCTTGGCATCCCGCTGGGCATGCTCGCCGCCTACCACCGCGACAAGGCCCCCGACGCCGCGCTGCGTGTGCTCGCGATCCTGGGCTATGCGACTCCGGTGTTCTTCGCCGGCATGATCCTCAAACTCATCTTCGGCGTCTTCCTGCCGATCCTGCCGGTCGCCGGCCGTGGCACCACGGAGACCGAATACATCATGTCCGGTGTCGTCGGGCCCACGCACTTCTATCTCATCGACGCTCTGCGCATCGGCAACTTCTCCGTCGTGGCCGACGTGCTCGCTCATGCCGTGCTGCCGGCGATCGCCCTCGGCGTGCTCACCGCAGGGGTGTTCCTCAGGCTCGTGCGCACGAACCTCATCGGCACGCTCGAACAGCAGTACATCGACTCCGGCCGCTCCCGCGGAATCTCCGAATACCGCCTGGTCACGAAGCACGCCTACCGCCCAGCGCTGATCCCGATCATCACGGTCATGGGCATGCAGATCGCGCTCATGCTCGCCGGCGCCGTGCTCACCGAGACGACGTTCGAATGGAAGGGGCTCGGCTTCAAACTCGCCGAGTACCTCACCGCCCGCGACTTCGTGGCCGTCCAGGGAATCGTCGTGTTCCTCGCCGTCATCGTCGCGGTCACGAATTTCCTCGTCGACGTCATCGCCGCATTCATCGACCCGAGAGTGAGGTACTGATGTCCACTCCAGACAACCCGCAGAACCCAAGTCCGGATGAGCCGACCCAGACCGTCGCCGAGGCGGCTCCCGGCTCCGGAGCACCGACACTCGCGTTCGACGACAGAGCCAAAAAATCCTGGTTCTCCCGCCTGCCGATCGTCTCCCATCTGCGCCAGTCCGTCGGCCTGCAGCGCGGAATGCTCATCACCGGACTCATCCTCAGCGGAATCGTCATCATCTGCGCGATCTTCGCTCCTCTCATCGCCCCCTACGGCTTCAACCAGCTGGGCACCTCCGAAGGCAACTTCGGATCGAAGCTGCCTCCCGGCGGCACCCATATCTGGGGCACCACGGTCGGCGGCTACGACGTCTTCTCCCGTGTCGTCTGGGGCGCGCAGACCGCGGTCGCCGTCATCGTCGTGGCCGTGGTCATGTCCCTGTTCGCCGGTGTCATCCTCGGGCTCATCTCCGGCTACATCGGAGGCTGGCTCGACCGCATCCTCGTCGTCATCGCCGATGCCGTCTACGCATTCCCGACCCTGCTGCTGGCACTGGTCATGTCGATCGCCATCTCCGGCGGACAATCGAGTGCCTGGGGCGGAATCGCGGCGGCCGCGTTCTCGATCACGGTCGTCTTCATTCCGCAGTACTTCCGCGTGGTGCGCGCCGAGACCCTGCGGCTGAAGGCCGAGCCCTTCGTCGAATCGGCGATCGTGCTCGGTGCTTCGAAGACGCGCATCATCTCCAAGCACATCTTCCGCAACGCCACCCGCACCCTGCCGTTGATCTTCACGCTCAACGCCTCCGAGGCGATTCTCACTCTCGCCGGGCTCGG
The DNA here is from genome assembly GCF_000583215.1 of Brevibacterium sp. VCM10. Lineage (NCBI taxonomy): Bacteria > Bacillati > Actinomycetota > Actinomycetes > Micrococcales > Brevibacteriaceae > Brevibacterium > Brevibacterium sp. VCM10. The sequence continues at coordinate 28,608 of NZ_JAJB01000035.1, read as the reverse complement.
GTTCCTGGGCTTCGGAATCGAACCCACCTCGGCGTCGGAATGGGGATACGACCTCAACAAGGCACTGCCGGACGTCACCTCCGGCGTGTGGTGGACGGCGGTGTTCCCGGGCCTGGCCATCGTGCTCACGGTGCTGGGAATCACCCTGGTCGGTGAGTCGATGAACGACCTCAACGACCCGCGCCTGCGCGTGCGACGCAAAGCCAAGGTCAAGAACACCAAGCCCGCGGAGGTCACGGCATGAGCAAGCAGAAACACGAGCAGACCGCCTCGGCGACCGGCAGCATCCTCGACGTCGACGGCCTCGACGTCACCTTCTCCACCGATGGTGGGGACGTTCACGCCGTCAAGGACGTGTCGCTGTCCGTCTCGCCCGGTGAGGTGCTGGCGATCGTGGGCGAGTCGGGGTCCGGCAAGACCGTGACCGCCCGGTCCATCCTCGGCCTGCTGCCCGAGACGGCGCAGCGCTCGGGTGCTGTCGTCATCTCGGGTGCGAACGTGCTCAGCGTCTCCGCCGAAGAGCTGCGAGCCATGCGCGGCCGCGATGTGGCGATGGTCTTCCAGGAGCCGTCGACCGCGCTCAATCCCGTCTACACGGTCGGCTGGCAGATCGCCGAAGGCCTGCGCGCGCATGATCGGAAGGCGAGTAAAGCCGACCTCAAGGCGCGCGTCGTCAAGGCCATGCGACAGGTCGGGATCCCCGATGCCGAAAGCCGTTTCGACTACTACCCGCACCAGTTCTCCGGCGGGCAGAAGCAGCGCATCGTCATCGCGATGGCCTTGGCCCTGGGGGCGAAGCTCATCGTCGCCGACGAACCGACCACCGCCCTCGACGTCACCGTGCAGGCGGAGATCCTCGACCTGCTGCGCGAACTGCGCGACGAGACGGGCACAGCCATCGTGCTCATCACCCACAATATGGGCGTCGTCGCCGACCTCGCCGATCGAGTGGCCGTGATGCTGCGCGGCGACCTCGTCGAGGTCTCGTCGGTCGAACAGCTCTTCAGCGATCCGCAGGAGCAGTACACACGCGAACTGCTCGCCGCTGTGCCGCGGATCGGGTCGACCGTGGCCGGCAGTCGCAAGGCGGCCGCCGCCGAGGCGGGTGAGACCTCGGCGGGGACCGCCTCGGCGAAGGAAAGGGACGCGCGCGAATCGATCGTGACCGCCCGCGGTCTCGACATCGTCTACCCGGGCGGCATCGGCAAGTCGGACTTCCACGCGGTGAAGAAGGTCAGCTTCGACATCAAGGCCGGCGAGGTCTACGGACTCGTCGGTGAATCGGGGTCGGGCAAGACGACGATCGGACGTGCGATCGCGGGCCTGACCAGGGCCAGCGGCGGCAGTCTCGAAGTGCTCGGGCACGAGATGGTCGGGTTCAAGGAGCGTGAGTTCTCGAAGATCCGGCGACGGATCGGGTTCGTGTTCCAGGACCCGGCGGCGTCGTTCAACCCGCATCTGTCGATCGGGGAGTGCATCGCCGAACCGTTCGCGATCCACCGGCGGGAGATGAGTCCGTCCGACCGGTCGCAGCGAGTGCTCGAACTTATCGATTCCGTGCAGCTGCCGAAGGCGTATGCGGCACGATATCCGCATGAGCTCTCCGGCGGTCAGCGGCAGAGGGCGTCGCTGGCGCGCGGTCTGGCGCTCGATCCGGAGCTGCTCATCGCCGATGAGCCGACCTCCGCACTGGACGTGTCCGTGCAGGCGAAGGTGCTCGAGCTCTTCGTCGAGCTGCAGAACCGCTTCGACTTCGCGGCCCTGTTCATCAGCCACGACCTCGCCGTCGTCGATATGCTCTCCGACCGCATCGGGGTGCTCTTCCACGGCGAGCTGGTCGAAGAGGGCACGGGTGAGCAGGTGCTCGGATCACCGGACAACGACTACACGAAGCGCCTCATCGCCTCGCTCCCGGTCCCGGACCCGGCCGAGCAGGCGGAACGCCGCGAGCTGGCAAGAACCCTCCGCCCGTAATTACTACCTGACGGCGGCCCAGCAACCTCGCGCCAGGTTGCTGCGCCGCCGTCAGGTAGTAAGGGGGTCAGTTGGTGTCGGCGATGAAATCGAGCATTCCGGCCTGGTTGACCGGCAGGGCCAGCAGGCGGTCGAGTTCGGCCTCGTCGGGGTCGATTCCGAGGATGCGCATCGAGTACTGAGTGAAGTCGCGCTCGATCATGTCAGGCGTCAGGTCGCCGGTCGGCCGGTACCACAGCGAGAGCGAGTTGCAGATCGAGTGGATGGCGCGAGTGGCCAGAGCCGCACTGCTGACACGGAACGTTCCTGCGTCGATGCCTGACTGGACGATATCGCCCATGATCTCGCGAGCCTCTCGCTGGAGACCCTTGACGCGGATGGCGTTGTCGCCGGTGAGCCGTTCGGTATCGCGCAGCAGCACGGTGGAGACCGAGACGTTCTCCATTCGGTAGCGGGCGAGGTAGCGCACCGCCACGGCCAGCTGGTCGACAGGATCGTCATCGACGTCGTTGATGACCGCCCGGCAGTGTTCGACGTACCAGGTATACGCTGTGTGGACGAGTTCGTAGAGCGCTTCCTGTTTGGACGGGAAGTAGTAGTAGAGCGCAGAGAGGCTCAGACCTGCTGTCTGCGCGATGTCGCGGATGGACGCGCCGTCGAATCCTTTGTCCGCGAAGGTGTCCCTGGCCGAGCGGAGAATATTGTTACGGCCGTTGGTTGAGCGCACGATGACCGGACTCCTTGCCTAGTTTTCCGTCGAAGCCGACTTTTTAACGAACAGTCTTTCACTTGCCCAACGACCTTACACGACAGGCACCCCGTTCGGGCCCGATTTCTTGGGGGAACTACGGTATCACCGTGTTCGGCGTCCGTTGCGACTGGTTGCGGATTTCGTGGGACCCCCCGTCACCGGAACAGTGATCGAGCAGTGCCTGGTCAGTGACCTGACCCGGCCTCAATCAGTGACCATGGTCACTTTCGATCAGGGAATGATTGAGTGTTCAACAATGTTGGTGACGGTGGAGCTGCACGCGATCCGGTGCGCCGAGGTCGCAGGCTCTGCCCGTGAACTCGACCGCCATGGCCGCCCGGCCGGCGGGCACCGCTCAACGAATTGAGGACGCATATGCTCAACATTGCCATCATTCCCGGAACTTCCCGCCCGCAGGCGCTCAACCCGCAGATCGTGAACTGGGTCGAGCAGCAGCTGGTTTCCAATGATGATGTCCGTGCCGAGGTCGTCGACTTCGGCAGCTTCGACCTGCCCCTCCTCGACGAGGTCGTGCCCGCGGGTGCGAAGATGTACGCCAACGACCACACGAAGGCCTGGGGCGCGAAGCTCGAAGAGTTCGACGCCTTCATCTTCGTCACCCCCGAGTACAACCACTCGATCTCCGGCTCGCTGAAGAACGCCCTCGACTTCGTCGCCACCGAGTTCAACCACAAGGTCGCCGGCATCGTCAACTACGGCGCCGACAAGGGAGTGCGCGCCGCTGAGCACCTGCGCCACATCCTCGCGAACTACAAGCTCGCCGTCGTCCGCGACCAGGCGTCGTTCTCGATCTTCACCGACGTCGCCGACGGCACGTTCGCCCCGACCGAGGTCTCGGCCGCCCCGTTCGCCTCCATGGTCGACGACATCGTCGCCTGGGGTGAGGCACTGAAGTCCGTGCGCGAAGCCGGCGCCGAGGAGCAGGCCGCCTGAGCCCGCCCGCGCAGCTGAGCTGAGTCAGGCCCGCCGGTCACCCGACCGGCGGGCTTTGTCGTCCCCGCGTCGACCGACACCGTCCCCGCAGCGACCGTCGCCGTCGTCAAAGCAATCCCTCACCGAGGCGGCCCCACCCGACCGTGCACAGTGACCGTCCCCACACTTGCGTTAGAGTCGCAGTGATCAATCGTTCACTCTGCGATGCAAAGGACACTCATGGATCTCACGAACACCTTCGCCCTCGTCACCGGCGGAGCCTCCGGTCTCGGCCGCGCCACCACCGAACGCCTCCTGGCCGCCGGAGCCCAGGTCGTCATGGTCGACCTCAACGCCGAGGTGGGACAGCAGGCCGCCGCCGAACTCGGCGACTCCGCCCACTTCGTCACCGCCGATGTGACGAACGAAGAACAGGTTCAGGCCGCCGTCGACACCGCCACCGGGCTCGGCGCCCTCCGTCTGGTCGTCAATTGTGCCGGTGTCGCCACCCCCGGAAAGCTCGTCTCCCGCAAGGGCCCGCTGCCGCTCGAAGCATTCCAGAAGGTGCTGAACATCAACATCGTCGGCACCGTCAACGTCTGCCGCCTCGCCGCCGCAGCCATGCAGAACCAGGAAGCGGACGGCGAAGAGCGCGGAGTCATCATCAACACCGCATCGGTGGCGGCCTTCGACGGCCAGATCGGCCAGATCGCCTACTCGGCGTCCAAGGGCGCCGTGGCCGCGGTGACCCTGCCGATGGCCCGCGAGCTCGCCGCCAGCCTCATCCGCGTCGTCACCATCGCCCCCGGCATCTTTGAGACCCCGATGATGGCCGGTCTGCCCGCCGAGGCGCAGGAATCCCTCGGCAAGTCCGTGCCGCACCCGGCCCGCCTGGGCAAGCCCGCCGAGTACGCCCAGCTCGTCGAATCGATCGTCGCCAACCCGATGCTCAACGGGGAGACGATCCGCCTCGACGGCGCCATCCGCATGGCCCCGAAATGATCGGCTGACACCATCACCGAGGATGCCCTCCTTCCCCGAGGAATTCCTCGCCGAGGATCGCCCAACCGACAGAGCCGCCCGTCTCCGCAGTCGCGGAGGGGCGGCTCTGCTGTTGAGTGGAATTGTCAGCGGCGGGCGTTGACGAGCAGCGCCAGCTGCACCCGCGAGGTCACCTCGAGCTTGTCGAAGATGCGCGCCAAGTGGGTCTTCACCGTCGCCGTCGAGACGAACAGCGACCGCGCCACCTGCGCGTTCGTCATACCCTGCGCGACCGCCTCGGCGATCTCCCGCTCCCTGGTCGACAGATTTGCCAGCGGATCCACACTCGGCGCCGAGGCGGCCGGACGGGACGACATCAACGTGGCCAGAGCGGTCGCCGACAGGGTGCGCGTGCCGTCGGCAGCCGCGCGAACGGCGTTGATGAGCTCTTCCGGCGGGGTGTCCTTGAGGATGTAGCCAGCCGCCCCGGACTGCAGGGCGCGGTGGATGAAATCGTCGGTGCCGAAGGCCGTGAGCATGAGCACCTGCGGATGTTCGGGATCGGACAGCAGCGTCTGCGCTGCTTCGAGGCCGTCGAGTCGGGGCATCCGGATGTCCATGAGCACGAGGTCGGGACTCAGCCGACGGGCGAGGTCGATGGCTTCGACGCCATCGACTGCCTCGGCGATGACGTCGATATCGGTCGCCGCGCCGAGGAGGAGCCGGAGGCCCGAGCGCATGAGCGATTCGTCGTCGGCGATGAGAACCCGAATGCTCATGGCTGCGTCTCCTGCTCGTCGGGGGAATCGGTCGATTCGGTCATACTCAGAGCGTCGCCGTCGGTGAAGATGTCGGCTTCGACGGGGATGCGGGCGCGGAGGGTGAACTCCGGGGTCGTCGTCACGGTGAGATCGCCGCCCATGGCCTCCATTCGCTCCCGCAGGCCGAGCAGTCCCAACCCGGATCCGGAGACGAGCTGCTGCGCTCCGGCGCGGAAGGCCGGAGCCAGACCTGTGTGCGGATTGCTGGCGACGAGCACGAGGTGACCGTCGGCTTCGTCGAAGCCGACCTTGATCGTCACCGTCTGGCCGGGAGCGTGCTTGACCGCGTTCGTGATCGCCTCCTGGACGAAGCGATAGATCGTCGTCTGTTCGAGCGCCCCGCACCGGTGGAGAGCTTCGGCAGTCACCGGTTCGAGGTAGCGCAGTTCGGCGGTGTCGCCCCTGGCCGCGACGAGGCGGTCGATGTCGGGGTCGATGACCGTGCCCTGATCGTCGCTGCGCAGCATTGTCAGCACTTCGCGGAGTTCGACGCCGGAGCGGCGGGCGGCATCGGCGATGAGGCGGGCGCTTTCGCGGACCTCATCGGGGTCGAGGTCCGCCCGCACGGACAGCGCACCGGAGTACATCGCGATGACGGACAGGTGGTGGGACAGCGAATCGTGCATGTCACGGGCGATACCGCGGCGCACCTCGGCGATGGCACGGTCCTGCCGTGAGCGTTCGCGCAGCAGGGTCTGCGCGGCGGAGTCGATGATGCCCTGCTCGCGAGATCCGCGGATGACGCCGATGATGACGAACACGGCGTAGATGACGCCGCCGAGGACGAAGATGGGAAGCTCGAAGGCTCCCGCCGCCTGCGGGGTGAGGATATAGGTGGCTGAGAAGGATACCAGCGTGGCGGCGAGTGCGCCGAAGTCGAGTGCCCAGCTGCGCCGGGCCGACAGGGAGACGAGCATGATCGAGGCCGCGATGGCACCGAGGGTGCTGACTGTGCCGATGAGGATGCCGATGATTCCGACGGTGACGGGAATCCAGCCGCCCGGACGGCGCTGGAGCGATTCGACGGATCCGTCAGCGGCGAGGTATTCCTCACCGCCGCGGCCGGAGACAGTGAGGAACTCGCGCAGCTTCTCTGCGGCCAGGACCTTCGGTCTCAGCTGAGTGCGCGGAACTCGGCGTCCGTCGAACGCGAGGACGATGGGCAGGCAGACGAGACCGACGAACCCGAAGGCGAGATGGACGAGGAATTCAAAGAAGAGCGCGTCATCTTGGGCTTCTGCGCTCTCAAGATCCGGCCATTCGATTCCGACGACGATGAAGAGCAGGAGCACACCGGTGACAGCGGAGATGCCGGTCCAGAGGAGGGCTCGCGCGAGCGGGCGGCGGGCGGGGCGAGATGTCACCCTTCGACCCTACCGGGGCGAGGGCTGTGAGGCTGTCGTCCGAAAGGATGAGTTCTGGCAGGAACTGTGGACGCAGGAGCCCGGACGGAATTGTTCTGACGTGCGCATTCACCCGATCGGATGACACGAATCATGCCCTTGACCGATGGTGGGCTGCCGCCGGTTTCGAAAGGGTGGAGACATGAGAAATCAACCCCACACACTGCACTACCATCGTCAGTTCGCCGCGCTGCCGGACAACAGGTGGTTCAAGCCGATCCTCGTGGCCCTCCTGACCCTGGTGTTTTACCTCATCGCCATAGTGGTTCTGTTCGTCGGCTTCTTCATCTGGGCACTGTTCGCCCTCGGCGCCGACGGTGACTTCAACACATGGTCGGACCAGCTCATCGATATGAACACGACCGCGGGTGTCCTCTTCGGGCTCGTCAGCGTCATCCTCATGTGGCCGGCCGCCGAGCTCGCGACCCTGTGCATCTACCGGCGCTGGTTCTCCTTGATGATCTCGCTGCGCGGCGGCATGCGCTGGGGGCGCCTCAGCCTTTATCTGCTGGTCGGCGCGGCCGTATGGGTGGTCTGCGCGATCGTCATGGTCATCTTCTCCGACGGAGCGATGGGCAACCTGACCTCGGGAATCGTATGGAACAGTCACGTGCTCGCCATGCTCATCGCAATCATCCTCCTCGTTCCCTTCCAGGCGACGGCCGAGGAGATCGTCTTCCGCGGCCTGGCCATGAACATCATCGGCTCATGGCTGCGTCACCCCGCGTGGGCCGTGTTCATCCCCGTGCCGATCTTCGTCGTCGGCCACGTCTACGACCTGCCGGGACTCATCGACGTCGGCATCTTCGCCGTCATCGTCGGCACCCTGACCATCATCACCGGCGGTCTCGAGGCGGCAATCGCCTTCCACATCGTCAACAACGTCTTCGCGTTCGGTCTGGGCGTGCTCGCCGGTGCCGACCTCAATGCGACGAGCGCCCCCACAGTCGAGGTCGTCATGTCGATAGCGGCTCCGATCGTCTTCGGCATCATCGTCGTCCTCGATCATCTCCGCCGAGGTGGATCGATCTTTCGCCGAGGCGGCCCGACCGACCGTGAACCGATGCGTCCCCTCGAGGACAGCCCAGAGAACGAGGAAACCACGGTGGACAGCGATGTGAATGCCGACACCGAAACGAAAGCGAACCTGTCATGAGCTACTACAGCGAGCTCGCCCAGAACCTGCGCCGGCGCGGTTGCGAAGAGGACCAGGTCCTCACCGTCCTCCACGAGGTCAGAGACAGAGCGGAGGCGGCAGGGACGACACCCGACGCCGAGTTCGGCACCCCCGAAGAGAAAGCCTCAAAGCACAGCGGGAAGCGCGCACGGTCCACGGGCCAGGCGACGCTCAACGTGTTCGGATTCGTGGGCGTGTGCTGTGTGGTCGTCTACGCCATCTGGCCGGGACTGTTCGACTTCACAAACCCTGTGCTGTCGAACTTCGCCGGCATGATCGCGCTCCTCATCCTGCTCGTCCTCGGCGCCTTCGTCGCAGGTTTCATCGACTCTCGTCTGCCGAAGGGGTTCGAGGCTCCGCGGTCAGAAGCCGATCGATGAGCTCATCTGCAGTGATGCCCTCGGCCCGCGCAGCGGCGTTGATGTGATCGAGCGTCGAAGGCGACAGGGCCGGCGCTGGTTGGGACGACGGCTCGGACGACGACGGTTGAGTCGATCGGGCTGACGTCTCGCCGGCGCGGTCGGCGCGCGCAGGCTTCGTCCCGGCCCTGAGCAGCAGCGAGGTCAGCGGCACGACGACGACCCCGAGTGCGGCGAGGATCCACACGATCCCGTTGAGGCGGGTCAGCCACTCGAGTTCCCACGCCGACTCCACCCAGATCGTGACGAGAACCAGGCTCGTGCCGAGGCCAAGCAGGCCGAGCGTGATCGGCAGCCCGATCCGCACCACCCAGGACCGGGGCACCAACAGCAGAATGAGCGCGGATATCGAGGCGACAGCGGTGACGAGGGCGAACGAGGACAGGGCTTTGAACAGGGAGTCCCAGACATCGTAGTTGTCCGGATCCGCATACGGATCACCCCAGAGGAACCACAGACTCAACGCCATCGTGACCGCAGCCATGCCGATCGTGACGATCCCGAACCACTGGGTCCGGCGACCGATGAGCGTGGCGCCGCAGAACGCTGCGACACTGACGGCGCCGGTCAGAGCCGTGGTGCCGATGACTTTATACGTCGTTTGGGACTCGATGTCGCCGAGGAGGACGATGATCCCGCCGGCCGCTGCCAGGCTGAAGGCCACGACGATGACGATGGCGATCGTGCGCCGCAGGATACGCACCGATTGTCTCGGTGCCTTCGGATCCGACGCCGAGGCGGTCGCCGACGAGGGCGGAGGTGCAGAAGCGGCGGGAGGCGGCTGTGTCATGGGGCGACAGTCCTTTCAGAAGGGAAAGCAGGAGGGGATTTCCAGTATGGCACCGGATGCTCGACACGTACCTGAGGCGGTGTTGAGTCGGTCCCACCTGCAGGCTCCCGTCCAAGGCTTCGACGCGTTCGCGCATCCCCTGATGCCGAAACCTCCGCCTAGGTGGCTGTGCTCACCCGCGTCCGTCCCCGTGAACACTCACGTCTCGAGGATCTTGTCGAAGCTGGGACTGCGCGACCGTACCCAGATCGTCGTCGCCGCCGACGACTCCGGGCTGGTCGTCGCCGGGAACTGGGCGGCGCGGCTCGGCGAGGGGCGTGTGCGGGGGACGCCGGCTCGTTGACTACTCGCGGGCGAAGCCGGCGCCGAGGTCCTTGACGATGGTCTCCGCCGATCCTTCCTGGGCGCTGCGGTAGCCGGTTCCGGCCCACAGGTGCAGGCTGTACGGGTCATCGGCCTTCTTCGCCGCGGCCCGGAACTCCTTGGTCAGATGGTGCACCGCCGGATAGGCGTCGACGGCGATCGGGTCGAACGTCCGCACGAAGTCATTGACCAGCGCACGCGCTGGCCGTCCCGTGAATGCCCTGGTCAGCTGGGTCTCTGTGAACTCGTCGGCGGCGAGTGCGGCCCGATGTGTCGGAGCTGTTCCCGCCTCGTCGGAGCGCAGCAGCAGGGTGCCGACGACGACGGCGCTCGCCCCCGCGCCGAGGAGGTCGCCGACCATGGCCTCGCCGTCGACTCCGCCTCCCGCCGCCACGGGCAGGTCCACCTCGGCGAGGATGTCACGGACGAGATCGACGGTCGCGCGATCTTCGATCTCACGCGTCGGATCGGCGGTGCCCGAATGCCCGCCGGCCCGCGGACCTTGGACGACGAGCCCGTCGACCCCGACCTCGGCGGCCGCACGAGCCTCAGCAACCGAGGTCACCGTGGCGACGACCTGAGTGCCGACGGCGTGGAGGCGGTCGACCGCCTCGGCGGTGGGCAGATTGAACGTGAACGAGACCAGGGGGACGGGGTGCTCGGTGAGCAAGTCGAGCTTGTCGTCGAAGTGGTCGTCGTCCTCGACCGGTTCGGGATCGAGCGTGATCCCGCGGGCGGCAGCGGACGGTTCGAGTGCGGTGACGAAGTCGGTGAAGGCCTCGCGATCGACGGGGACGGGATTCGGGGCGAAGAGGTTGACGCCGAAGTGCGAGGTCGCTTCACGCATCCTCTCGACGAGAGGAGCGAGAGCCTCGGCGGTGAGGTAGCCGCCGGCGACGAAGGGGAATCCGCCGGCCCGGGCGACAGCTTCGGTGAGTTCGGGTGTCGTCGTCCCACCGGCCATGGGGGCACCGATGATGGGCAGTGATGTCTTCGCGAAGGCGATCGTCACGGTTCTCTCCTCTGATCGGCGGGCCCTCGCTCGGCGTCTGTCGCCGAGCGAGGCGGCCGCGTGGTCGGGCGTGCGCACCGCCATTCTCACACGATCGGCCGCGGCGAGTTTGAGGTGACCGGTGGACGGTATCCCTCGGAAGTATCGGTCGGCGGGGGAGAGACTGTCCCTGGCAGTCCTCGCCGGTGCCGGCATCGCCGTCGACGTTCTCGCCAGAACGACTGGGAGCCATGAAACGAGGACGAGGGCCAGTCCAGTCAGGCCGATGCAGTGAGAGACCGTGCCGGATTCGCGACGACCGCTACCTCGGCGCGGGAGGTCCTCACCGACTCCGCGGATCTGTTTGACCTGTCTCACCCCGACCGACCGCTGGAGAACCTGCTGTCGTCCGCACACGGGTGCGTCGGTATTCGCTGACAACGAGCGCATCGCCTCGGCGATTCTCGACGCTGTGTCGGCGGCGTCCGACCGTCGGGAGCTCCTCGCCGGGTGAACGGCCGAGACCGGTCGCCGCGGGGGCCGGGCACCCGGGACAGTGAGCCGCCTCGGCGAAGAACGGGCGTCGGTAGGGCCACGGTCACATGGGACGGCGAGCCGACTCGGCGGGTGATGGTGACGTTCTGCGTCGAAAGATGACGGACATTATGACGTGGAATGACCGCGCGCGTCATGGAGCTCGCGCGTGGCGTCCGCGGCAGATCAGACTGATGGTGACCGCAGAAGCAGCGGTCACCATCAGCGAAGGAAGGATCCGCCGTGAGTTCATTTGCCACCGAGCCCACAACACCCGCCGGAGTCTCGACCCGATCGGTGCACTCGGGAGCTATGCCCGAAGCGCACACCGGTTCGGTTGTGGCTCCGATCTTCCAGACCTCGACCTTCATGATGGACACCCCGGGCGACACTCGCGCAGGCTTCGACTACGCGCGCACCGGCACCCCGAACCGCAGCGACCTCGAAGAGGCACTGTGCGAACTCGAGAATGCGACGTTCGCAGCCGCGGTCAACTCAGGCACGTCCGCCGAAGTGGCGGTGTTCTCCGCGCTGCTGGGACCCGGTGATGAGATCATTCTTCCCCGCGACGTCTACGGCGGCACGTACCGTCTGCTGAAGAACGAATACGAACGGTGGGGCGTGGGCATCCGCACCGTCGACCTCACTGATACGACTGCGCTGGCGGCCGCAATCAGCGAGAAGACCGCGATCGTGTGGGTCGAGACGCCGAGCAACCCCGGCCTCGACATCGTCGACATCGCCGAGACCGCTCGGCTCGCGCACGAGGCGAACGCGCTGCTGGCCGTCGACTCGACGTTCGCGACCCCGATCCTGCAGCGCCCGCTCGACCTGGGCGCCGATCTCGTCATCCACTCGACGACGAAGTTCATCAACGGCCATTCCGATGTCATCGGCGGTGCCGTGCTCGCCGGTGACGGCACCACCTGCGCCCGCGCCGCCGAGGTGGTCGGGCGTCTCGAGAGCCACCTGGCCTCCGTGGGCCTGGGGATCGCCCCCTTCGACGCGTGGCTGACCCGGCGCGGGATCAAGACCCTGCCGGTGCGGATGAAGGCCCACTGCGAGAACGCGCAGGCCGTGGCCGAATGGCTGGAGACACGCGATGAGATCGCCGAGGTGCTCTACCCCGGACTGCCTTCCCACCCGGGGCATGAGGTGGCGAAGGCGCAGATGAACGGGTTCGGGGGAGTGGTCTCCCTGCGCACCGACACCGAGGAGCGTGCGCTGGCGCTCGTGAAGAGCACGAAGCTGATCACCCTGGCCGAGTCGCTCGGCGGAGTCGAGTCCCTGATCGATCATCCCGCGACGATGACGCACCTGGCCGTGGCCGACTGCGAGCTGAGCATCGACGGGGCGTTCATCCGCCTCTCGGTTGGCATCGAGGACATCGACGACATCCTCGCCGACCTCGCGCAGGCCCTCGACGCCACGTCCGGTGATGCGGGCACGAGTTCTGCCGACGGCGCCGCACATACCGCTCCTGCAGGACAGCATCACGTCTCGTCTCCAGCGGCTGTGGTCCCCGTATAGCCGACGGCATCACGTACCGGGAGCGGCACTTCCTCCCGGTGCTTCGGCATCCCTCACCCTTAGTGGGAAGCCACCTCGTTGCAGTGGGGTGATTCGCCGCGAAAGGTGAGGGATGTGCGGTTGGTGTCCGCGGTCACAGGGTGTCGGGAAAACCCGACGTGGGGTCGGAGGTCTTCGTGCTGTTCGCGGCCCTGCGGCTCCCGTAGCGTTATTGCTATGAGTGAGAAGACCCCCGAGAACCCGCAGGATCAGGAGCCGTTCGGCCCCGACCCGCAGGAGACTCACACGCCTGAGCGCGAAGAGTTGATCAGCGCCGCAGACATCGTCAATGCACCGCCGACCACCGAGGTCGATGCAGAAGCGGTCGACGAACCGACCGCACGTGAAGCAGGAGAGTTCCGGACGAAACCGGTCGATCCCGCCGTGCCGTTCGCGACGGGTTCGACCCGAGTAATGGGAGCCGGTGATCAGTCTCAGAGTCCTGGCCACCCGCCGAACTATCCCGCCCCACCCGCCTACGCCCCTCAACCCGGACCAGCCCCACACCCCGGCCAGCAGTTCTCCGGGCCGGCTCCCACCACATACCCCGGACAGCCCGCACCGAACGCCCGGCCCATGCCGGCCGCACAGCCGATGCCACGCCCGCGCCCGCCTCGGCGAGTGAAGCCCAAGCGTGAACCCGTCGCCTACGCGCCGGTCACCGGCTCGCTGCCGCTCAGCCGGGACGAGGTCACCGAGATCCCTGCCGACGGCCCGATCACCTGGCCCAAACGTCCCACCGGACTCATCGGTGTTGCCAACCTCGTGCTCTCCGCCGTCCTCGCCGTGATCTGGGCGTGGATCCCGCTTGGACTCCTGTTCACCGGAATCGGCGGAATCTTCGCCCTCGGCCTCGGCGTCCTCGCCCTCCTCGTCTGGGTCCTCGTCCAGCAGAGCGCGAACAACGCCGAACGCTACCGGGCCGAACTCATCTACTCCGATAAGATCCCCGTCCCGAAGATCGAAAGCAGCAATCGCGACCCCGGCTTCGGGCGGTTCCTCCACAACCGCTGGCTGCAGGTGAAATCCGGTGCCTTCTGGCGCTCGACCGCCCACCATTACATCAAGATGCTCCTCGGGGCGATCGTCGTCGCCGGCACCCTCGCAGGCATCTGCGGATCGATCTTCGGCATCTTCGCGGCCATCAACCCGCACGGAGTCAACACCTTCTTCATCGGAGAGTCCATCGACGGGTCGGCCCGCATCGGTGTGGCCATCGGCTCCGTCATCGTCCTAGCCAGCTCCCTGGCCATCCTGTGGTTCGCCCCGCTGCTCGACCGCGCCCTCGACCGGGCACTGCTGGCACCGGCCCGCACCGTCGCGCTGCAGGCCGAAGTCACCGAACTCGACCGGGCCCGCATGGCCGGTCTCGAAGCGGCCGCCGCCGAACGTCTGCGCATCGAACGCGACCTCCACGACGGAGCCCAGCCCCGCCTCGTCGCCCTGACCATGACCTTGGGGATGGCGAAGACGAAGATCGACTCCGATCCGGAGAAGGCGAAGGAACTCGTGGCCGAAGCCCACACCGAAGCCAAGGGCATCGTCAACGAACTCCGCCAGCTGGCCCGCGGAATCCACCCCGCCGTCCTCACCGACCGCGGACTCGACGCCGCTGTGTCCGCACTGGCCGGACGGTCGACGATCCCCGTCGACGTCGATGTCCGTCTCGACGGCCGGATCGGGCGCGAAGCCGAAGCCGTGTCCTACTTCGTCGTCGCCGAATGCCTGACGAACATCGCCAAACACTCCGGCGCCACTCGCGCCAGCGTGTTCATCGCCCCGATCGAGACCGGCGTGCAGATCGTCGTCACCGACAACGGCCACGGCGGTGCCCGTGTCGACCGCACCGGCCGTCACACCGGGATCGCCGGTCTCATCGACCGGGTCGAAGCCGCTCGTGGCACACTGAACCTGACCAGCCCCGCAGGTGGGCCGACGACTGTAGTTGTGGAGGTGCCATGCGCATCGTAATCGCTGAAGACTCTGCCGTTCTGCGAGCCGGACTCGAAAGGCTGCTCGCCGACGCCGGACACGAGGTCATCGCCGCCGTGCCCGACGCCAACGAACTCCTCGCGGTCGTCCACAACGACCCGCCCGACCTCGCCGTCATCGACGTGCGCATGCCGCCGACATTCACCGATGAGGGCATCCGCGCCGCCGTCCTCATCCGCAAGCAGAACCCGGACGTCAAGGTCCTCGTGTTCAGCCAGTATGTGGAGGAGCAGTACGCGTCCGAACTCATCGCGGAGAACACCGGCGGCTTCGGCTACCTGCTCAAAGACCGTGTCGCCGACGTCGACGACTTCCTCACCGCCGTCGACGAGGTGGCAGGAGGCGGCACCGTCCTCGACCCGGAGGTCGTATCCCAGATCCTCGTGCGCACACGCAAGAAGGACGGACTGTCGACCCTGAGCCCCCGCGAACTCGAAGTCCTCCAGCTCATGGCCGAAGGCAAGTCCAATGCCGCGATCGCCCGCACCCTCTACCTCAGCGCCGGTGCCGTTGAAAAGCACATCTCCTCGGTGTTCACGAAATTCGGCCTCACCGCCGACACCTCGGAGAACCGCCGCGTCCTCGCCGTCCTCACATTCCTCGGAGCTTAGAATGCCTGCCACAGTCCGCATCAGCGACTCCGCCCGCGTCGGTCTGCGCGCGGTCCTGATCATCCTCGCCGCCGTCGTCCTCCTCATTCCCGTCATCGTCAGCACCGCCCACAGCGCCTCCCGCCTCGACTACGGACGGATCGAATCGTCCGAATCGCTGCCGACGGCGATGAAGGAACTCAAGATCGGCCTCGATTCCGGCGGTGCCGTCGAGATCAAGACCGCCGACGTCGCCGAGGCGACCGCAAAGCTCACCGGCACCGGTCCCCGCGACAGCTCCGCGAACCTCGAGGTCGACAGCCGCGCCGATACCGCCGAGGTGGCCGTGAAGAACGGTGGGAAACTCGAGAACACCCGGCTGACCGTCACCATCCCCACCACAGAGGCGAAAGACCTCGCCCTGGACTTCGACGGCAACTACGGCCGGTTCGATGTCACCGGTGACTTCGCCGAGATCAACGCCGACACCGGCGGTGGCACCGCGAGCGTGACCGGTTCGGCACAGAAGGTGCGGACCACGAGCGATTGGGGCGCGACCTACCTGGACGGAGAATTCGGGACCGTGTCGGCCAAGACCGGGGTCGGTGCCATCGAAGGTGAGAACCTCACCGTCAGCGACCGCATCGACGTGGTCAGTTCGACGGGAACCGTCGACCTCGACTTCACCAATCAGGCGATGCCCACCGGCGGAATCATCGCGAAGACCGAAGAAGGCTCGATCGAGATGCGAGTGCCGAATCTCAATCTCACCTCGGAAGAGCTGGATGAGGACTTCTTCTACCGGATCAACGCGAAGTCCAACGACGGCACCGTCGACCTCGCCTCCGATCTGAAGAAGTACGATGTGGCGGACGATCCGAAGGAAGCCGAGGGCAAGACCCTCGTACCGATCTCGGCCACAGCCGACACCGGCAGGGTCACGGTCAACCAGAACTGAGAAACGACCGGCGCACGGGCGGACTCGACTGCGGGTCCGCCCGTGCGGCGTCCGGGGCTGCCGTCGACGAATGGCTGCGCTCGGTCTGAGATCCGGGGCGGGCCACCTCGGTGGCGGTATCATCCTGTCCGGAGGTGGACATGGATTGGATGGAATTCGGGCTCGACGGGGTCGACGCGGTCAGGGTCGTCGTCTCGTGCGTCGTCTTCTACGTCGGGATCATTCTGCTGCTGCGCATCTTCGGCCAGCGCACGCTGTCGAATCTCTCCAGCTTCGACCTGGCCCCGGTCATCGCCATCGGGGCGATCATCGGCCGGGCCATCCTCGGTGACACCCCGACCCTCGTCGCCGGCGTCCTTGCGCTTGCCACCATGCTCGTCCTGCAGGCGCTGAGCGGGTACAGCCGCCGTTTCGGAATGCTCGCCAAAGTCGTCTACTCACCGGCCGTCGTGCTCATGGCCGGATCCGAGATCCTCACCGACAACCTCGCGAGGACCCATGTCGATCACGATGAACTCGTCGCGAAGCTGCGCTCGGCCGGGATCCGCAATTTCGGCGAGGTCGCCTGCGTGATCCTCGAATCGACCGGTCAGATCAGCGTCATCCGCCGCGGTGCTCCCATCGACGAGGAGATGCTCGCCGACGCCATCGGAGCCCACCGTGTGCCCCGTGAGGGGTGAGATTCAGTCGGGCCCTTGTGATCGGTCGAGCCCGAGCACCTTCGCGCCGTTGGTCCACAGCACCGAGCGCATCCAGTCGTCGCCGAGTCCCAGAGCGGCCAGGCCCGCGATCTGGTCGACGTAGGGGTAGGGAATGTTCGGGAAATCGGAGCCGAGGATGACCTTGTCCTCAAGTCCGGCCAGGCGTTCGCGGTAGGCGGGGGTCACCTCGGCGGGGGTGGAGAAATACCCGGAGGCGAACATCGTCGTGTCGAGATGGACATTGTCGAAACGTTCGGCGAGATCGGCGAACTCGTCGTACTCGGGCATGCCCATATGGGCGATGACGAACTTCAGCTGCGGGAACTTGCTCAGGACGTTCGCCACCGCCTGCGGTCCGGTGTACGTGCCCGGCAGGGGAGCAGAGCCGGCGTGGATGACGATCGGCACTCGGGCCTCTTCGAGAGCCTTCCACGCGGGGTCGAGGACCTCGTCGTCGGGAGAGAACACACCGACCTGGACGTGGACTTTGAACAGCTTCGCCCCGGCGGCAAGCGCGGCCGGAACGTAGTCGGCTGATTCGGGTTCGGCATAGAGGGTGCCGCAGTGGATGACGTCGTCGTGGGCGGCGGCGAACTCGGCGTTCCATTCGTTGAGCCACGCGGCCATTCCGGGTTTGTGCGGGTAAGTCAGGGCCGGGATCGCGCGCAGGCCGAGCTCGCGGACGATATTCAGGCGGGTGCCCGTGTCGTACCGGTAGTTGATCGGCCAGTCGCGGCCGTAGTTGTCCGCGGCATTGTCGAAGTACTCCCACACCTTGTCGAGCACGTTCTGCGGGAGAAAACGGACGTGGATGTCAGCGAGGCCGGGCAGGCCGAGGGCGCGGATATAGTCGGGGACCTCGACATCGGTGCGCGGGGGAGTGGTCATCGTGTCCGGGACCACGAAGGTGCGACCGATCGTCGTTTCCGGGGCAGGGTTCACGGTCGGGGGAGTGGGTGCGGTCTGGGCGGCCGAGGGGGTCTGAGTCGCTGCGTCATCGGAGTCGTTCATGGCCCCACTCTATGACCTCGCCGCCCGGGTCTTCACGGGTGGTCGGTCTTCAGCGCTCGTCCATGCCCGACGCATAGACTGCCCGCATGAGCCTGCGCGATCCGTTCACGATCCCCACTCCGTTCCAGGTCAGACCCGTGGGTCAGGCGCCGTACTGGACTCCGGGGCAGACCGTGACCTGGACGTTCCGTCGTTTCGATTTTGACCGCGACCTCGCCGAGGTGGCCCGACCGATGCGGGTCATCGCCGACGGGCCGTCCGGTTCAATTCTGTGGTTGGCAGGGGGTACGCCGACGCAGGAGACCCGCATCGTCGGATGGGAGAGCACGAACGCCCACGATGTGCCGTTGCAGGCGCGGTTCCGTCCCATCGCCGAGGCGCCCACCAGGATCAATGTCGAGGGCACGTGGCGGGGCCGCGGGGTGCTCAAGATCGTCCCGCCGAAGGTTCCGTTCTCCGTGTGGGTGCTGCTCAAAGATGCTGTGGACGGTGTCGATCGTGCTGAGCCCGGCGGTGTGCGGGCCGAGTGGTACATCAATCTCGAGGCCACGCACGTCCGCAGCGATGATGCGCTGTTCACCAGCGATCACATCCTCGACATCACCTTCCCGACCGCCTCGATGCCACTGCACGCCGCGGACGGTCGGCTCGATCCGACCGGTGCCGTGTTCAAGGACGTCGACGAACTCGCCGCTGCGGCGAACTTCGGGGCGTGGCCGAGGGAGTGGTCGGAGGTCATCCGGGACAATGGCAGCCATCTGCTCGACCACCTCGGCGATTTCGGTTGGGCCTTCGACCCCGAATGGGAGACCGTGGCCCGCGACCTGGTGGGCAAGGCCCGGTTGGGGGCCGCCTCGGTGTCAGAAAAATCGTTCGATCAGGAACATCGGCGACCGCAGAATGGTTGTTATGACCGACAGCATCGGTGATCGTCGCGGATGCCCCTGTCGCCCCACTCAAGCACACAAGCGAAGAATGATCTGCTGCTGAAAGGAACCGTCTCCATGACGACCAACCATCGGATTCGCCTGAACTCGCGCCCCGTGGGCGCTCCCACTGCGGAGAACTACCTGCTCGACGAGGTGCCTGTGCCGACCCCGGGCGAGGGCCAGGTGCTGTTGCGCACGCTCTACCTTTCGCTCGACCCGTACATGCGCGGGCGGATGTCGGATGCGAAGTCCTACGCCAAGCCCGTCGAGGTCGGCGATGTCATGGTCGGCGCCACCGTGTCCGAGGTCGTCGAATCCAATGCCGAGGGCTTCGCCGCTGGTGAGATCGTGCTCGGCTACGGCGGGTGGCAGGAGTATTCGGTGGAGTCGACCGGGCATCTGCGCAAGATCGACCCGGAGCTCGCGCCGATCTCCACCCACCTCGGTGTGCTCGGCATGCCCGGGTTCACCGCGTATGCGGGTCTGCTCGAGATCGGTCAGCCCAAGGCCAGCGAGACCGTGGCCGTGGCCGCCGCGACCGGGCCCGTCGGGTCCGTCGTCGGACAGATCGCGAAGATCAAGGG
Organism: Brevibacterium sp. VCM10; assembly: GCF_000583215.1. Taxonomy (NCBI): domain Bacteria; kingdom Bacillati; phylum Actinomycetota; class Actinomycetes; order Micrococcales; family Brevibacteriaceae; genus Brevibacterium; species Brevibacterium sp. VCM10. The sequence continues at coordinate 9,137 of NZ_JAJB01000035.1, read as the reverse complement.
GGCGACCGCCGTCGGCATTGCCGGCGGTCCGGACAAGGTCGCCCACCTCGAGGAACTCGGCTTCGATGTGGCACTGGACCACCGGAGCGGGAACCTGCGGCAGGAGCTGAAGGACGCGGTGCCGCAGGGCATCGACGTCTACTTTGAGAACGTCGGCGGGGAGGTCTTCGACGCTGTGCTGCCGCGGCTCAATACGTTCGCTCGCGTGCCCGTCTGCGGTCTTGTCGCCAACTACAATCTCACCTCGCTGCCCGAGGGGCCGGACCGTTCGGGAGCGCTCATGGGCAGCATCCTGACGAAGTCGCTGCTGGTCCGCGGCTTCATCCAGACCGAGTTCGCCGAGCGTCTCACCGGTCAGTTCCTCGAGGACATGAGCGGCTGGCTCAAGGAGGGCAAGGTTCGCTTCCGCGAGGACATCCGTCCCGGTCTCGACAAGGCCCCCGAGTACTTCAACGATCTGCTCACCGGCGGGAACTTCGGCAAGATGGTCGTCGCCGTCGGCGCCGAGAGCTGAGGCTTCTGGCAATGCGGACTTGCCTGGCGGTCACTTGACTGTGGGTGCCGGGCAGGTCGCTTGCTTGCCGCGCTGCGTCTTGCAGACCGTCGAGTTGTCAGACTGATCGCTCAGGGTCGATCGCGATGACGGAAACGGGGCTGCCTGTCTGTGCCGCTGTTCGCGGCGGCGAAATCTCACCAGTTGAGGGGTTGATGTCGGAGACCGACACCGAATCACTGTCTTCGTGTGCAGTCACCAGCTGATCGTCGATGACAGTAATGAAGCGCGGTGTGCGTCCCGAACATTTTTCGAATCTGGCAGCTTTGGGGGCGCCATCTTGCGTAACCAAGAATGCGGCGAGTGAATCGTCTCCTCGGTTGGAGACATAAATCCGAGACCCACTTGTGGTTCTGACTCCGACGATGCCGGCGGCTGTTGAATCGTGGCCCCAGCTCTCCCCGGGTAAGGTCGACGAGACTGCAACGGGAGAGAGCGAGTGGCTCTCTTTGATTTCGCAAGTACGCAAAGTCGAGTCGAGTTCACCGACGAGGTGAAGCCGAGATGGGTGGCAAACGTCGAATATCGCGTGCCTGGGTCCAGTACCGGATTCGAAGGTGAGAACGTCGATGACTCGGGGCGTCGAGCGGTTGAGGTCGATAGTGAAGACTCGGTCTGTCCCCTTATCCGGGACGTATGCGAAACCGTCGTCGGTGAGGAGTATTTGGTGCGGATGCGATTCTGATGCACCGTGGCTCTGCCCGAGCGAATTGAGGTCGACGACAGAATCGACTTCGCCGAGGCTTCCATCGTCATCGATGGGCAGTGCAGCCAGGGTGCCCGAAGCGTAGTTGGCGATGATGAGCCTACGGTCGGTGGTGACAACGGCGTGGACTGGATTGCTTCCGCCACAGTCCAAGGTCGAGGTCAGTGAGAGCATTCCTTCGGGATCGCAGCGGAGAGCGGAGACGTGGTGACCATCACCGTGCAGCGCATATACGATACCGGGATCACCCGCCGTGAGCCAGGACGGATTCGTCAGCGGCAGATTGGCCAGATAGGTCCACGGTTTCTGCGAGCCGGAGCGCGACCAAGAGGAGACTCCGACGCCTCGAGCGTGTCGTTGTTCGGTCGTTCTCGAGCCGATGAGGATCAACTCGGTCATACGAAGCTCACTACGGTGGCAAGGAGAATCGTGATCAGCAGTGCCACGACTGAGACGACCGCCGTCATCAGTGTCATCGACTTCAAAGCCCCACGTGTGGTGAGGCCGAGAAGCGAAGAGAACATCCAGAAGAAGTTGCTGTTGAAATGGACCGCGAATACGGCGCCGGCGGAGATCGCCAACCCGATGATGACCGGCGGAGCGTCGATGCCCGCGGTCGCAGGGCCGATGATCCCTGCGGCGGTGATTGCGGCGACATTGATCGACCCGATCGCCACGTGCAAGACCGCGGCGATGATCCACGAAAGGACTACGGCAGCAATGATTCCTATTCCGGCTTCGGCCGAGAAAAGGCCCGTGAGCACGTCGCTGAGTTCGGTCTTCTTGATCACTGCCGCGAGCGAACCACCGAGTCCGGTAATGAGAAGGATGTTGCCGGAGGTCTCCAAGCCCGTGCCGAATGCGAAGTCCGTTGCTTTGCGACCGGCGGTGAAGCGAGAGAGCACATACGCATAGACCAGACCGACGAAGAGGGCGAACACCGGTTCGCTGAGGAACTCGAGGACCGTGTTCTCGATTCCGAAGGTCCGAGCTATTGCACCGCCGGCGATGAAGACGATGGGAATGAGCACCGACAGCATGGAGACTCCGAGAGGAGGGTTTCGGCCCGACCCTGTCTCCGAAACGGCGCTGTCGGGCTCAGCTAAGACGTCATCAGAAGTCTCGTCTTTCTCCGTATTCCACCACCCGCGGCGCAGAAGCCCCGCGTAGAGCAGCAGGCTGAGCAGAGTAGATGACAGTGCGATGATGAGACCCCAGAGCAGCGAAGTGCTCAACGGGACGTTGAGAAGCCCTGCAATGGATACGGCACCTAGGCCGGGCGCGACGAAGACGACTCCGACAGGTATTCCGACCACCAGGGCACCGGCCATCAGCCCGAGGCCGTTTCGTCCCAGTCGAGATGACGCATTGCGCGCCAGCGGTGCGGCGAGCACCAGCTGAACATCTGGATAGATAGACGGGAAGAAGGCGTTGAGCGCCAACGCCATGGCATAGGGAAGTCTCCTCGGCCCGAAGAATTGGACGAGCATATCGACGGTCTTTCGAAGTGCGCCGAGCTGATTGAGCAGTGCTCCTATGAGCACCCCGAACCCGATGAGGAGGCCGACATCGACCATGATGTCGCCGAAGCCTTCGGCGAGAGCGGTGACGGATCCGGCGAGACCGAGGCCGCCGGCGATGCCGATATAGAGTGCGCCGACGACCAGCGCAATCACCGGATTGACCTTGGCCCAGATGATCATTGCGACCATGATGATGATGGCGATAGCTGTGTGGATGACGATCATCGTTCGTTCCTTTGAGTTGAGATGTGGACGATCACGGCCCGATCCTTGGGGTCAGAAGATCTGGTAGGCACCGATCAGCCCGGCGACGGCGAGCATGACGAGTGCGACGACGGTGCCGGGAATGAGTACCTTGCGGAAATGATCGCCGAGGTTGACGTTGGCCAATCCGATGAGCAGAAGGAACGATGCAACCAGAGGGCTTGACTGGTGCAGCGACTGCCCGACGAGCGAGGCCCGTGCCATCTCGACTGGGGAGATTCCGAAGTGGCTGGCGGTCTCCGACAGGATCGGCAGGACGCCGAAGTAGAAGGCGTCGTTGGTGAGTATGAACGTCAGCGGAATGCTGAGGACGCCGGCGATCACCGGCATGAAACCGCCGACTCCGTCCGGAATGATCGAGACCAGCCATCGTGCCATCGCATCGACCATCCCCGTGCCGCCCATGATTCCGGTGAGAACCGAGGCGGCGAAGATCATGCCCACGACGCTGACCACACTTTCTGCATGAGCGACGATCTGCTCCTGCTGCTCCTTGATCCGTGGGAAGTTCACAACGAGAGCGATGGCAGTTGAAGTCATGAAGATGACCGCCGGCTCGGTGAAGTCGAGCACGAGAACGACCATGACAGAAATGACGAGCGCGAGGTTGAACCAGATCAGCTTCGGCCGCGCCTTGGGACGCTCGAGGAGGTCGACGGTGCCCGGTTCACTCGTTGCGCCGTCACCTGAGCTGTTCGGAGGGGCGGCCTCCGCGCGCGCAGTCCATCCACCGTGCCCAGCAGAATCATCAGAGGACGCGTCACCATAGTGAGCCTCGAGGCTGACTGTTCCGATCCGTCGCCGTTCGGACAGTCCCAGCAGATAGGCCACGACGATGACGGCAATGAGCCCCGCGGCGATTGCCGGGGCCATCGGTATGAAGATGTCGATGGGGGAGACGTTGAGTGCCGCCGAGGCCCGTGAAGTCGAACCGCCCCACGGCACGGTGTTGAGCACACCATTGGACAGAGCCGCGACGACTGTGAGCACGACCGGACTCAGGCCCAGCCGCAGATAGAGCGGCAGCATTGCTGAGGTGACGATGATGAACGTCGTCGAGCCATCCCCATCCAGAGACACGACCGAGGTCAGCAGAGCTGTGCCTACGACGAGCCTGACCGGGTCGTCCTTGACGAAGCGCAGAATCAGTCGCACGAGTGGGTCGAAGAGTCCGGTGTCGATCATCGTGCCGAAGAAGATGATCGCGAAGAACAGCAAAGCTGCTGTCGGTGCGAGTTCGAGGACGGCGTCGACCACCATGTCGCCCATGCCAAGTCCGGCACCCGTGAATGCACCGAAAATCAGCGGGATCAGTATGAGTGTGGCAATCGGAGTGGCTCGTTTGCTCATGACCAGATACATGAACACAGAAACCATGGCGAAGCCGAGGATGACGAGCATCGTTGCTCCTTTTCAAGTTGGTGTCAGGTCGTCGGTGCAATGGCCTCGGACCAATAGGTATTCAAATAGGTATACGCAGGTGCGTACTACAATATACACATGAGTGATTTGGAGCACCAGTCCACGGTTGGAGGTCGACTCGCGAAGACCGATGTGGTCTATCGGGACCTGCGGGAAGCGATCGAGTCCGGAGAGCTGGTTCCCGGGCAGTCGCTGCCGGAAGCGTACATCGTCGAGCGGACCGGAGCCTCCCGGACGCCCGTGCGCGAGGCTCTGCGTCGGCTGGCTGCCGAACAGCTCGTTGAGATTGCTCCGCGCAGGGCCCCGGTCGTCTCTCGTCTTTCGCTGCGGCAGGCGAGAGCGATCTTCGAATATCGCAGGCTGCTCGAGCCTGCTGCCATCAAGCTGATCGTCGGTAGATTCGCGGACGAGCCGGGCCTGGCTAGCCGATTCAAGGCGCTGCGTGAACAGTTTGCCGAGCTGGTCGGGCGTCCCTATTCCGCCGAGTTCGCCGAGGAGTTCGCCCGGCTGGCAAGGACCTTCGACGAATTGGTCATCGAGCTGACGCCGAATGAGTTCCTGGCGCGCGGAATCGTTGATCTCCGCCCGCAGGCGCGCCGATTGCGGCGTATGGCGCACGCCGACATCGCCCGTCTGCAGGAATCTGTACGGGAACACATCGATATGTGTGCCGCCATCGTGGACAAGGATGCCGAACGCGCGATGAGTGCGTGCCAGCAGCATCTCTTCCACGTTGATCGAGCGATCTTCGACGCGCTCCTGAAATCGACTGCCGGGCGTGGTGCGGACGTCGATATCGCGCCCTAGCCGATTACTTCTGCAACCACAGATTTCCGGTCGTCACGACCTGGGATCCGGGGACCACGTCGGTCTCCACTGCCTTCCGCCATTCACAGTAGTGCGGAGTCTGTCGATGCGCTTCGTGGAATGCCTCGGGGCTGGCATAGCGCTCATAGAAGGCGAAGACGAGCTTCTCTGGGTCGAGCTCGATGACGTCGAACGACAGGCAGCCGGGCTCGTCGGTGACCGACGCTGCGGCATTGGCCGCGATCGCCTCGCGGAAGTGCGTTTCTCGTTCAGCTATGACCTGCAGGGTGACCCATACGCTGTACATGATCTTCCTTCCATCTTGAATTAGGTATACCCAAGTGTGTACCGTAATGGTCGAGTGGACAAATCATCACGTTCGAAAGTGAGCCCCATGAGCACAACAACGACGTCGTCGCGAGCACGGACCGACGCGGAACGGTGGATCGAGTTCGCCGCATCTGTCCTCCGCTTCCACGGGGTACCGGACGCAGATGCAAATCTCGTCGCCGGCTCTCTGGTCCAAGCTGACCTATGGGGGCACCAGTCCCATGGTCTGCTCCGTCTGCCCTGGTACGTTGCTCGCCTGCGCACCGGCGCGATGAAGGCGAAGTCGGAACCGAGCGTGGTGGCGGACACCGGTGGCATGCTCCTCCTCGACGGAGACGACGGCATAGGTCAGGTACTCACGGACAGGATCGCACGCGAAGCTGCTGACCGAGCACGTACGAACGGGATCGGCGCAGTGGGAGTGCGGAACTCCAACCATTTCGGCATGGCCATGTACTACACCCGACGCATCGCTGCAGAAGGATTCGCCGCCATGCTCTACACCAATGCCTCACCCGCCATGGCTCCCTGGGGCGGCCGTGAAAAGCGGATCGGTACGAACCCCTGGTCGATGGCCGCACCCTATGGCGACAGCCAGATCGCCCTCGACATCGCAAACACGGCCGTGGCCCGCGGGAAGATCTACCTCGCCGACCAGCGTAGAGAAGACATCCCCGACGGCTGGGCTCTCGACGCCGAAGGGCGGAGGACCACGAACGCCGCCGAGGCGATCAACGGGGTGATCCTGCCGATGGCCGGACACAAGGGGTATGCCATCAGCCTGATGATGGACATCTTCACTGGTGCGCTCCTCGGCGGTGCCGTGGGCACTGACATTCACGGTCCTTACGAAGCCGACAAGAAGAGCGGTACCAGTCATCTCTTCATCGCCGTCGATCCTCGCGCACTGGGAACGGCAGAAGAATTCGACGCCCGCATCGCCGAGCTCGTCGGACAGATGCACTCGACACCTCTCGCCCACGGACACGACCAGGTCTTCCTGCCGGGCGAGATCGAAGACCACAACGCCGCAACGACGATCCGCCTCGGCGGAATCGAATATCCGGAACAGACCTGGAAAGACATGGAGGAACTCGGCAGTGAGGCCTCTGTCGATCTTCCCTGACCTCTGACCGACCAATTCCACCTCTGACAAGGAGCTGCCAGTGCCGACATCCATCAACCCCGCTACCGGGGACGAGCTGACCACCATCGACTTGCACACTGCGGAGTACGTAGACCACGCCCTCGACGCCGCAATGCGAGCCCAGGCGAGTTGGGGTGAGCAGCCGATCAGTGAACGTACCCAACTGCTTACTCGCATCGCCCAGGAACTGCGGGACCGCGTCGACGAGGCGGCCGAACTCATAACCACGGAGATGGGCAAACCCGTCACCGAGGCGCGGGCAGAAGTCCTCAAGTCCGCGAAGACTCTTGATTACTACGCGGACAATGCCGCCCGATTCCTCGACTTCGAAGAGATCGAATCCGACGCCGAGACGTCGGGAGTCGTCTTCGATCCGCTCGGAGTCGTGCTGGCGATCATGCCGTGGAACTACCCGTTCTGGCAGTTCTTCCGATTCGCCGCCCCTGCCCTTGCGGCAGGCAATGCGGCCATCCTCAAGCACGCGAACAACGTCGCCGGCTGTGCCCTGCTCATCCAGGAGATCATGGACGCCGCAGGCACTCCGGAAGGCTTGTTCCGTGCCATCATCGTCGACTCGAGCGACGTCCGCGGAATCATCGAGGATCCCAGGATCGCGGCTGTGACTCTAACCGGTTCGACTGAGGTCGGTGCGCTCGTGGCATCGCAGGCCGGCGGAGTGTTGAAGAAGCAGGTTCTCGAACTTGGCGGCTCTGATCCCTTCATCGTCCTCGCCGATGCCGATATCGACGAGGCAGCCCGCGTGGCAGTGAAATCGAGGTTCAATACCACCGGACAGTCGTGCGTGAACGCCAAACGCTTCATCGTCGAAGAAACGATCGCCGAGGCGTTCGTCGAGAAGTTCACCACACGGGCCAAGGCCCTTATCGTTGGTGATCCGCGGGACCCCGATACGCAGATCGGGCCGATGGCCAGAGAGAATCTGCGAACCGAACTCCACGATCAGGTGGAGCGGACCATCGCCGCCGGTGCGACCTGCCTGATCGGCGGGGAGCTGCCCGACGGCCCGGGGTTCTTCTACCCGCCGACGATTCTCGACGGCGTAGCACCAGGCAGCGCCGCATTTGGCGAGGAGACGTTCGGCCCGGTTGCCTCGGTGACTCGCTGTGCCGACGTGGACGAGGCGGTCCGTCTGGCCAATGACACCGAATTCGGTCTCGGTGCGACGATCTTCTCCCGCGACGTCGAGAAGGCCTCGGTGCTGGCCCGGAAGATCCAGGCAGGAGCCGTATTCATCAACGGGCAGGTCGCGTCGGATCCGCGGTTGCCCTTCGGCGGCATCAAGCGCTCCGGCTACGGGCGCGAGCTCTCAAGCTACGGAATCAGGGAGTTCGTCAACATGAAGACCCTCTGGGTCGGAAAGGAATCGGCATGACCACGAGCATCACTTCGCAGCCCACGCACGTCCTGCGTCCCGACGAGCTGCCACAGAAGAATCGAGGTGGAGGAGCTCGAACCGTGCCACTGGTGACGTACGGTCGTGGGGCGACGAGCTTCCTCAACGGAACGACTCAGTTCGACCCCGGTGCGAAGATCGGTCATCATACCCATAATGTCGCCGAATCCGTCATGGTTGTCGACGGTACCGCCATCGTCGATATCGACGGTCAGCGGACCCGTTTGAACACCTTCGACACGACGTTCGTGCCGGCAAACATCCCGCACCACTTCGAGAATGCTTCGGACGAAGCGCCGATGCGGATCTTTTGGACCTACGGTTCGATCGATGCCACGAGGACTCTGGTGGAAACCGGGGAATACGGTCGCATCGACGGTGAATCCGCCGATAGCAGCGGCCCAGCGGGAGCCGACTCGGTTGAAGAGGATGCCGTCTTCACCATCAAGGAAGGCCGCGAAGCCGACTTCGAGGAGGGAGTCCGCCAGGCCGTCCCACTCTTCCAAACTGCGACAGGGGCACGGACGCTCACGCTTAAGCGCTCTGTCGAACGTCCCGGCGTCTACCACCTCACCATCCGGTGGGACTCGGTTGAGGACCACAATGTCGGATTCCGCGAGTCCGAGGCGTACAGCAAATGGCGAGAACTCGTCAGCGACTGCTTTGCGGCCGATCCGCAGGTCGAGCACCTGTCAGAGGTGCTCACGGGGTTCTGAAGTCGATTCGTCCGGATCCGAACAGACTTGCTTCCGGTTCACTTCGTTCTGTTTGACGACTGGGATACGTCCACAACTGATTGCTGAGCGTTCCGCTGAATTATGGCCGCCGAGATCGTTTGCGCGGCCATACCTCATCGGGCTCACCCGAAGTGAGCGAACATCTCGGCAGGGTCGAGACCGAAGCTCAATGCGAGGCTGAGCACGATGCGGGCCCTGCGGGCATCGAGGATACCGGCGGGGACGAGTCCCGCC
>NZ_JAJB01000034.1:0-61329 GCF_000583215.1 Brevibacterium sp. VCM10 | reverse complement strand
GCCGTCAGGTAGTAATGGGGAAGTTTTTGGTGAAAGTACTTTCCAATGTGGAAAGTAGTTGGTACCGTGGAATTACTTCCACAGAGCAACCCCCAATCAGAGGAACCGACATGAACGCGAACCCCACCCCACACCAGGCTGCAGATCTTCTCAGCCAGGTCGAAGCGAACCAGTCCCAGGCGCGCAGCGGCGATGCGTGGCCGCTGGTCACACTGCTCTTCGTCCTCTCTGCCGGGCTCTCCGTCGGACTCATGGCCATCGGCATCATCGACGACAACACCACCCAGCTGATCATCGCCGGAGCCGGACTGTGCTGGATCATTCCCGCCCTGGTCGTCTACCTCGCCAAGGCCCTGTCCTGGAGCCGCCGCTCCACGGCCCTGCTGCTGACATGGCTGGGCGTCATCATCGTCGCCTTCATCGCCGGCGTCATGGCCGATTCGTTCGCAGCCAGCGGTCCGATCCCGTTCATCGCCGCAGGACTGCTGTGGGTCGCCGCCCCGGTCTTCTCCCTGCTGGCCCTGCGCCGCTGAGGAGGGACCGACGATGACTGCGAAACAGAACTCCGCAACCGAACCAGAGGACGCGTACACCGAAGACGAAACGATCCCCCACCTCGGCGATTCCCTGACCCGCCTCGAACCGGAGCTCAACAACCCCACGCGGCTCGGCATCGTCTCGAGCCTGAAGAACCGGGACAGAGCCGAGTTCAAACTGCTGCGCGACAGTCTCGGCGTCTCCGATTCCGTGCTCTCCCGGCACATCACCGCACTCGAGAAGTCCGGAATGGTCGAGGTGAAGAAAGGGTACGTGGGCAAACGCCCGCGCACCTGGGTCTCGATCAGCAAAAACGGGAGCAGACGACTCGAGGCACACATCCAAGCACTGCGGGAACTGGCCGGAGCATAGCCCTGGAAATCACTATTCCCCCTGGTGAGAAGATCGGCTAGGGTGAGGGAAACCGATGCTGGGAGGCATGATGACCACACCGACGAGCACCGAGATTCCGTTCCTCGAACTCCACGAAGTCTCAACACTCATTCGGACCAGGCAGCTGACCTCGCGCGAGGTCACCGAAGCGATGCTCGAACGCATCGCCGACCTCGAACCCCGGCTCCAGGCCTTCGCCACGGTCATGACTGAATCCGCCCTCGCCGAGGCCGACCGCGCCGATGCGCTCCTGTCCCGCGGGAACTGGCTCGGCGATCTGCACGGTGTCCCCGTGGCGGTGAAGGATCTTGCGAACACCCACGACGCACCGACCGGTGCAGGTACCACGATCCATGCCGACTTCCGACCAGATTACGATGCCACCGTCGTCGCTCGACTGCGAACCGCCGGAGCCGTCATCCTCGGCAAACTGCGTCTGACCGAGGGGGCGTTCGCCGGTCACCATCCCGACCTGCCGACCCCGGTCAACCCGTGGGATGCCGACGCCTGGTCAGGGGTGTCCTCCTCGGGGTCCGGTGTGGCCACTGCAGCCGGTCTCTGCTTCGCCGCTCTCGGCTCGGACACCGGCGGATCGATCCGCCTTCCGTCCTCGGCCAATGGCGTCACTGGGCTCAAGCCGACCTGGGGCCGGGTCTCCCGCCACGGCATCTTCGCACTCGCTCCCAGCCTCGATCACATCGGGCCGATGACCCGCAGCTCCCGTGATGCCGCGATCGTGCTACGGGCCATCGCCGGTCACGATCCGGCCGATCCCACCTCGTCGCTCGAACCGGTACCGGACTACCCGCAGACGTTGCGCGTCGACCGCGCCCCGGTCGTCGGTTTCGACCGCAAGCTGGCCGAAGAGCACTTCGACGCCGCGACGAATGCGATGCTCGAGGACACCATCGAAACGGTGACCGACCTGGGCTGGCGGGTGCTCGAGGTCGAGACTCCCGGGTTTGAGGCCGCGGCCAAGGAATGGACTGCTCTGTGCGCGGTCGAGACCGCCGGTGTCCACTCGGAGACGTACACGGCCCGGGCGGACGAATACGGTCCCGACCTGTCCGGTCTCATCGAGATCGGGCGCGGACTCTCCGCCATCGACTACCACCGGCTGCTCGAATCGCGGAGAGACTTCACCGGCCGAATGCGCACCCTCATGGCCGATATCGATCTGCTCCTGCTGCCGGGAATCGGCGTCGGCTCACCGACGATCGCGCAGATGGCGAACCTGGGTTCCGACCAGAAGCTGTTCGCCGCGGTCACCGTGCCGACGGCACCGATCGACAACTGCGGAATGCCGTCGATCACTCTGCCTGCAGGGTTCACCGAACGGAACACTCCCCTGGCAGCCCAGTTCGTCGGCGGTGACTTCCACGAAGCGCACGTTCTGGCCGCCGGTCACGCCTTCCAGCAGGTCACGGACTTCCACACCCGCCACCCCAAGATGTAGAAGCAGCACCGCGGCTCACTTCGCCGCGCTGCGGGCCACCATCTCCGTGATCCACGTCGGGGCGAAGGGCGAGGTGCATCCCGGTGAGGTCGGGTAGTCACGGAGCACGCCGAGGCGCTCACCGATGTCGATGGCCCGGTTCCGCAGGTCCGGGTTCTCGATGCCGATATAGGACAGCGTCTCGTTCATCGCCCACTGCAGACGTTCGGGTGCCTCCGCCATCTCCGCTTCGATTGTGTCCAACAGTCCGGACAGTTCGAGGCCATCGGGTTTCCGGTTCACCCGCTCGCTCGTCAGCGCCCACCCGGCCGAGCCGACCACCGGGTCCGGATCGTCCATCCAGTCCCGGCGCAGCGCCTCGGCGTGGGGTGACTTCTTGACGATGTAATTGACCAGCCACCCGTGGACCTTCGGGACTCGGGAGTCACGCAGCATCTCATCGAGCTGTGCTTGAGTCCAGGCCTTCGGGCGCATGATGAGAATTGCGACGAGGCGGGCCGCGGTGTCTCCCGTCGCCCAGAGTCCAGCGGCGAGGTCATCGTTCTTCTTCAGGTCTTTCGCTACGGCCCGCAGCTTCGTGAGGTTGACCGCGTGGTCGTCGCCGTGGCGGGCGTTGACGGCACGGATCTTCTCATCCTCGAGCGAGGCCAGAGTGGCGAGCACTTCGGTGCTGGTGGTCATGGTGCCCTCCCGGATCGGGTCCGTGTCGGCGCCGAATGTGCGCATCGGTGTGAGCCGATGATAGCCGACGCACAGGCGACGTGGCAGAAGTTCTGTCGGCAGTCCGGCTCAGTCGTCAGCATCAACATGAGGTGAAGCATCGATCTCGGCGCGTGATCTCTTCGCATTGCTGAAGCCGACGATGACGACGATCATGCCGACGGCGGCACCGATGACGGTTTCGATGGCGCGGGAGGCCAGCAGCTCCGGAACCTGGTGCGGGGCGCCGATCTGAGTCATGAGCAGGGCCAGCGGTGTGATGAAGAGCAGCGCCACCGAATAGTTGCGCAGCACGTAGATCTCGGCGAGGAACTGCAGCAGGATCACCCACACCACCAGCTGCCACGCCTCGGTGGGGAACGACAGCAGGAACGCGGTGACGATCACGCCCAGCAGGGTTCCGACCACACGCTGGACGCCGCGCTTGAGACGGGCCGAGCGGCCGGGCGGAGTGATCGGGGCGACCGCCGCGACCATCGCCCAATAGCTGTGGGACAGAAGCGGCAGCACATCGATGAGCAGGGTGCCCAGAACTCCGGCGACGAACGGGGCGATCGTGAATCGGGCGGCGTGGGCTGCCAGATCAGCCTTGCCCACCGGCGACAGCCCCACCCGCACATAGGTCTCCTTCTCCGGAGGCATGCGTTCCCCGGCGAAGTGGGCAAGCGCTCCGAGACCGATGCACACCAGCGCCGAGGCGGCCGCCACACCCATTGCCACCGGCACCGATGCGCCGCTCGGAATGGATCCGACGGCTCCGGTGGCGAAGATGAAGAAGATCGACCCGCCGGGTTTGAGCCGGAAGCGCAGGGCGATGGCCGCACCCGCGCCAGACACGAGCGAAGTGATGACGACGAGCACCCACACCGAGGCTCCGAGGCTGCTGAGCAGGGCCCCGATGCCCACGCAGACGACGAGGACGGCGGCCGCGATCGACTGGCGTCTGGTCCGCGATCGTGGGGATTCGAAGCGCGCGTAGATGCCGGTGAATGCGCCGAAGGCGGCATAGACGGCGAGGTCGAGGCGGTCGATTCCGAGCAGCACGAGGAGCGGGATGGCGACTCCCAGGGCGATGCGGGACGCGGGGATATGGTCGCGTTCGCCCGGTGGGATGCGGAAGAACTCCTGCAGGTGGCTCAAACGGGTTCGGCCTCTTTCGGCATCGGGAACGGACCCCGGTGACGGGATCGCTGACATGGAGTGGTGAGCAGAGTGCTCCATTCGATCGTAGTCCGCCGCAGGCGCGCTTCGATGTCATCTGCCGACAGGAGTGATCAACCTCGCTCGCCGAGGCGGCCGACCGAGACCGTGAACACCACCGTCACCGTCGACGAGGCCGAATGCGGTCATCCTGTCCCGACCGAACGCGTGCCGCCTGCCGGTTGAGATGGTCACGTTCGGCGAGGCTGCCGGCGCGTTCGGCGGCCCGTGCGTAGAGCTCGGCGGCCGCCTGCGGCTCTCCTGCCCGTTCGCGCAGGTGCGCTTCGACGGCGAAGTAGCGCGGCAGGCTCTCGTCCAGGCCCCGCAGTTCGGTCAGGCCCGCCGCGGGTCCATCGGCCGCCCCGACGGCCACGGCCCGGTTGAGTCGCACGATCGGTGTATCGCGCAGGGACAGCAGTTCGTCGTACCACTGAACGATCTGCACCCAGTCGGTGTCCTCGACGTTCTGCGCATCGGCGTGGAGAGCCGCGATGGCGGCCTGTGCCTGATATTGGCCGAGTTCGTCCCGACCAAGCGCCGCCTGCAGGAGATCAATGCCCTCGACGATGAGCCGTCGATCCCACAGGGTGCGGTCCTGATCGGCCAGGGCGATGAGTCGGCCGTCCGGGGCGAACCGGGCGTCGCGGCGGGCGTGGTGGAGGAGCATGAGGGCGAGCAGTCCGTCCACCTCGGCGGAGTCGATCATCGACGTAAGCGTGCGCGTCAGGCGGATCGCCTCGGCGACGAGGTCGACGTCTCCCGAGTGACCTTCGTTGAACACGAGGTAGAGGGTGGTGAGCACCGAGGACAGGTCGCCGGGCCGGTTGAGCCGCGCCCCTGCGATCGTGGCCTTGGCGCGGCTGATGCGCTGGGCCATCGTCGGCTCGGGCACCATATAGGCTGCGGCGATCTGCTTCGTCGTCAGTCCACCCACCGCCCGCAGGGTCAGGGCCACCGCCGAGGCGGGGCTGAGGTCGGGATGGGCGCAGAGGATGTAGAGGTCGAGGGTGTCATCGGCGTTCGGGACGCCGTCGGTCCCGGGTTCGGACGAGGTTCCGGGTGCGGCGAGGGTGGCGGCCATGACCCGTTCCTCGCGTTTCATCCGCGATCCTTCGGATCGCACGGCATCGAGGAACTTCCGCCATGCCACCGTCACGAGCCAGCCGCGTCGGTCACGGGGCGGGTCGGTAGGCCACGATCGCAGTGCTTCGATGAGCGCGTCCTGAACGGCATCCTCGGCGGTCGGGAAGTCTGCTCCACGGCTGACGAGGATGCCGATCACGGCGGGGACGAGCTCACGCAGCTCCGTCTCGGCGAGGGGATCCGGATCGATCATCGCGGACTCCGTTCGCTTCCCTGATCATTCGGCCACGCTGGGTGCCTGGCCGAGGAAGGGGCGCAGTTCGAGCCATTCGTAGATCGGCTCCCCTCCCTTGCCCGGTGCCGCGGACAGCTCACCGGCAAGTTCGAGAGCGCGGTCGTAGTTCTCGACGTCGATGACCATCCACCCGGCGATGAGGTCCTTCGTCTCCGGGAAGGGACCGTCGGTGACCGGAGGCTCGCCCGGTCCGCCGGATCGGACGAAGGTGCCCTCGGGCGAGAGCGCCTGGGAGTCGACGAATTCGCCGGAGTCCTTGAGCTTGTCGGCGAAGGCGTTCATGTACGCCACATGCGCGTCGACCTCCTCGGGACTCCACTGATCCATCGGGGTGTAATCCATATACTGCTCCGGCATCCGATAGTGCTTGAGCATGAGGTACTTGGCCATGATGGTCTCCTTGTCTCGTGCCGCTCGCACGGGTTGTGCTCGCTGACATGTCTGGGACGCAGCCGGACAGGTGTTCTCGACATCAGCGCCGAAGAATTCTCGATCTTCTTCGGCGCCGAAGCCGAACACAGTCCCAGAATAGGCCGATGTGTCCGTCCTGGAACATGCGTCACCGGATCCGAACACGAATCGGCCCAGGTCACGGCTCCGCGCTGAGAGGCTTGTCTTGTACGAAACACCGACAGCCTTTTGCACACGAGACCAGGAGCAGATCATGAAGGCACAGACACTTCTCAAGACCATCACCGTTGCCGGAGCCGTCGCCGCGACCCTGACGCTCTCGGCCTGCGATATGAACATCACCTTCGGCCCGGAAGGCCAGGGACAGGAACAGGGCCAGGACGGCCAGCAGGAGCAGCAGACCGAGGACACCGAGACGACCGCCGAAGAACCGGCATCGGATTCCGGCTCCACCTCGGACTCCGCCGGTTCGGGTTCGACCGGCACGAGCGATAACGGCACTAGCGACAACGGCACCACCGGCAGCGGCGGATCCACCGATTCGTCCAGCGCCTCCTCGGCGAGTGGCTCCTCCACCTCGAACGGCTCGTCGTCGACCGGATCGTCGTCCTCGAGCGACTCCACCTCGAGCGGATCATCGTCGTCGAGCAGCACGACCGACAACGGCTACCAGGGCCCGCGGATCGGCGAAGACGGAGTCGAACTCGACGCCGACGGCAACGGCAAGATCCCCGCCGACGTTCTCGAGGCGGACATCAAGAACGCCTACGCCAAGCAGGGCACCACGGTCGACACCGTCGACTGCTATTCCGACCTGCGGATCTTCTCCCACAGCGGATCGCAGAACTGCACCGTCACCGCTGCCGGCAAGAATCACTACGGCACTGTGAAGATCACCTCGGCGTCGCAGTCCGGCATCGGCTACAGCCTCGAGTTCCCGAACATCTGAGCCGTCCGCCGGGCCTACGAAACGTACCCCTCGAGCGTCTCGCATCCCCGAATCGCATTCCCCTGGTGACCTCGGCCAGGGGAATGCGTTCGTCGCGGTCTGGAACAGATCGGTATTCTTCGTTGTTGAGCCCAGCGTGGGTGTCGGTTCAGCCGCACGTCGGCCTCGAGGTTTCGGCCAGCCGAGCCCATGTCAGATTCGACAATCTCACCAATCACAACCGACAAGGAGCACCATCATGGCACTCTCGGACAAGAAGATCGCGTTCCTCCTCACCCGCGGCGTTGAGCAGGTCGAACTGACCAGCCCCCGCACAGCCCTCGACGAGGCCGGAGCGACGACCGTCATCGTCTCCCCCTCAGAGGGGACTCTGCAGGCGATGGAAGGCGATTGGGAGCACGCGAAGACCTTCGACGTCGACGTTCCCGTCGCCGAGGCCTCGGTCGATGACTTCGACGCCCTCGTCCTGCCCGGCGGCACTCTCAACGCCGATGCCCTGCGTCTGAATGAGGAGGCAGTCAACCTCGTCAAGGCGTTCTTCGCCGCCGACAAACCGGTCGCGGCCATCTGCCATGCGCCGTGGATCCTCGCCGAGGCGGGAGTGGCCAAGGGACGGAAGCTGACGTCGTTCATCTCGACGAAGACCGACCTCATCAACGCCGGAGCCGAGTGGACCGACACCGAGGTGGTCGTCGACGGCAACCTCATCACCTCCCGTGACCCCGGCGACCTCGACGCCTTCAACAAGGCAATCGCTGATAACTTCAGCTGACCTGGAACGATGCCTCTTTCGCCGAGGCGGAACCGCCTCGGCGAGGGAAACGTCGAACCGATCAGGGCAAGCCTCGACGAGCTCCCCGGAACGATCGTTCCGGGGAGTTCGTCTGTTCGACACCTGGGGTATTGACAGCCCCGCTTATGATCTACTCATGCCAGCTTTCCCGTTCGTCAAGGCGACGACTCCTGCCCTCGCGGCCGTTCTCATCGGACTGCTCCTCACGCTCTTCGCAGCCCCGTCCCCCGCGAACGCCGCGTATCCGACCGCGGGGGCGATCGGGACGGAGTGGAAGAAGTCCGGGGCGAAGGTGACGCCAGCGAAGCCGCCCTCGTCATTCGCGATCAAGGGGTCGGGGTTCGGCCACGGTGTCGGCATGAGCCAGTACGGAGCACGCGGGATGGCGGCGGCCGGAAAGTCCTCGACGCAGATCCTGCAGCACTACTACACAGGTGCGAAGGTCACGACGATGTCGAAGAACGCCGACGACAGGCTGCGGGTGCAGCTGCTGACCGGGAAGAAGTCGGTGACGATCACTCCCCGGTCCGGGAAACTGAGGGTCAAGATCGGGTCGAAGACCGTCGAGTCGGGGGCGACGGTCACGGTCGAGCGCACCTCGTCCGGTTCGGTCAAGGCGAAGGTCGGGTCGAAGAGCTATGCGGCCTCGAAGCTCATCGTCGAATGGCAGGGAACACGCTATTGGAAGTCATCCTCGGCGGCGACGGTGTCGGTCAGCGGTGCACAGAACGGGGCGACCGGCGTCTACCGGCACGGGCGGATCGAGATCGGGCAGCTGAAGAGCTCGCTCAATGTCATCAACGTGGTGGGTCTCAACAGCGGATATCTGCCGGGCATCGCCGAGATGCCGGCATCATGGCAGTCCGAGGCGCTGCGTGCTCAGGCCATCGCCTCCCGCACCTATGCCTATCGCACCCTCGGCACTCCGAAGTCCGCATGCGACTGCAATGTCTACGACGAAGTGGCCTCGCAGCGTTTCCTCGGGTGGACTCATGAGAACGCAGGCGATTCGGGTCCGTGGCGCAAGGCCGTGGCGGCGACCCAGACGATGAGCGGTCCGACGGTGAAGTCCGCGCGAGTCGTGACGTACAAGGGCAGCCTCATCGACGCCGTGTACTCCTCTTCTGCCGGGGCGACGACGCATTCGGCCGCCGAGGTGTGGGGATCCCCTGTGCCCTACCTCGTCTCCGTCGATGACTCACCGTCGAAGTATGCCTCCGCGAAGAACCCGAACGCCTCGTGGTCGGTGACGGCTAAGCAGGCCGATATGGCCAAGGCGTTCGGTCTGGCTGACGTCCGGTCGGTGGCGGTGACGAAGACCGGCTCGGGTCTGGTGAAGACGGTGAAAGCCACCTCGGTGAAGGGAAAGACCGAGAGCCTCACCGGCGATCAGCTGCGGACGAAGCTCAAGCTCAAGTCCGCATCGTTCAGCGTGGCCTGAGGGAACCTCGCCTCCAGGTTCAGACTCCGGCAGACGTGAGCAGTCCCCTGTTGACGAGTTCGGCTTCCTTCTCGCGCACGATCGGGATGACGGTCTTGCCGAAAGCCTCGAGTTCCTCCTGGAAGTGGAGGAAGCCGGTGAGGATGAGGTCGACGCCGATCTTCTTGTATTCGATGATGCGGTCGGCGACCTGCTCGGGGGTTCCGATGAGCTGAGTGCGGAAGCCGTCGTTGTACTGGACGAGGTCTTCGAAGCTCGAGTCCGCCCACATGCCTTTCTTATCGTGAGTCGAGGCTCCGGCCTGCTGCACGGACTTGCGGAATCCTTCGACGGCGCCCTCATCGGCTTTGGCGATGATCTCGCGCAGCTGTTCGCGGGCTTCAGCTTGGGTGTCGCGGACGATGGCGAACCCGTTGGGTCCGAAACGAACCTTTCGATTGCGGGCGCGGGCCACTTCGGTGACGTCGTCGTACTGTTCGCGGAATCCGTCGAAGTCCTTGCCGTTGGAGAAGTACCAGTCGGCGTGCTTGCCGCCGTTGATGCGGGCAGCCGACGAGTTTCCGCCTTGGAAGATCTCCGGGTGGGGGCGGCCTTCGACCGGATAGGGACCGGGGCGGAGGGTGAAGTCGTCGACGGTGTAGAAGTTGCCGCGGTACTCGACGTTCTCCTCGGTGAAGAGCTTGCGGACGACGTCCATGAACTCCGCGGACCGGCGGTAGCGTTCGCCGTGTTCGAGCCACGGCAGGCCGAGGCGGGTGTATTCGTCCTTGAACCAGCCGGAGACGACGTTGATCGCAGCTCGGCCCTTGCTGAACTGGTCGGCGGTGAGGATGAACTTCGCGAGCACGGCCGGTTCCCAGATGCCAGGGTGGATGGCGGCGATGACCTTGAGCTTCTCGGTGGCCAGGGCGAGCGCGAGTGACGTGGCGGTCGATTCGTGCTGCTGGGCCGCGCCGTAGCTGGAGAAGTAACGGACCTGGCTGAGCGCGTATTCGTAGCCGACCGCCTCGGCGGTCTGTGCGAGCTTGACGTTGTAGTCATAGCCCCAGTCGGTGCGCTGTTCGATGTTCGACACAACCAGGCCGCCGGAGACGTTGGGCACCCAGTAGGCGAACTTCAGGTCTTCGGGCTCACCGGTGTAGATCGGGTTGGCGTGGATGTTCGTCATTGTGAGTCCCTTCCCATCGAAACTGGCATGAGCACCGTGTCCGCTGACTGCGGGCTGCTTGCGTTTGCGGCGTCCGCACCGGACCGGTTGCTGCGACATCATCGGGCCAGTTCCCTTAAGTCGCTCGAGATGTGTGCAGGTGTGCCGTGCCAGACTGCTGAGACGCAGACCACAAGCGGCGGACAGATTTCGCGGACCGACGTACGGCGTCACAATGACGCACTTCGCCATGAGCCGTCATCCGATTTGTGTTCTTGTGGCGGTCGCCCGCTGCCGTCTCGCGGAGCACCCCTCACGTTTCGCGGCAAACCGCCTCGTTGCGCCGGTGAGTTAAGGCAGGAACGACGAGGGATGCGTAAGCACGTGTAGGAGATACCGCGACCGAGGTGATTTGCCGCGAAAGGTGATGGATGCCCGAAAACCGGCGTCCGACGACCACTCGAATGAAGTCAAAGCGCTCTGAACAAGTGGTCTCGTCCCAGCTTAGGATCTCAACGTCGACGTCCCGGCCCGCATTGACTGCGAGACCGGGACTTCCGTGGCGGAGGATAGGGGATTCGAACCCCTGAGGGCGTTAACCCAACCCGCGTTCCAGGCGAGCGCCATAGGCCACTAGGCGAATCCTCCGCGAATCAGCTTATCCGAGTCATGACGACAATGCGAAATCGCGGTGGCCGAGTGTGAAGCATCCCACTTCCCGCAGGTGAACACGCGACCTCGACGTCCGACCGCGATCCCGCGACCTCATCACCCGACGGCACACGGTTCAGTCCGCGACGGCGCGGAGATGCCGTTCTGCCGGCGGCTGCGCCCCGTCCTCCCGTCGGCGTTCGATGCTGCCGTCGTTGATCCAGCCGTGCAGCGTCTCCAAGCGGGACCGCGTCACCGTGTCCACCGGCTGATAGACCGAGAGCGTCAGCCTCTGGTTCTCCTGCGCGATGAGCGTCGTCATCGTCAGCTTGAGCGTGCCCACATACGGGTTCTCAATGGTCTTGACCCGCCCGACAGATCGACCGACCGTTCCCGAGTCCCACAGGCGGCAGAATTCCGGATTCCTGCGCAGCCGCGACAGCAGCGGCGACCACTCCGGATCGTCGATCGACTCCGCGTACGAGGCACGCAGCTTCGCCACGACCTGCGCCCGGTGACCGTCGTCGGAGTGGAAGGTCCGCGCCCATTCCGGGCTCTCGAAGGACTGGATCGCGCAGTTCCGGTCGGCCGGAGCGAGTGCTTCGAGGTCGGAGGCGAGATACCGTTCGACGGAGTTGAAGGCGAGGATCGTATACCGCGGATCAGTGACCATCGCCGGCATCGGCAGCAGTTCGTCGAGCAAGGTGCGGACCTGATCTCCCACCGCCGAGTCCCCCGGGTTCGCGACTCGATCCGGGTATCCGCCCAGCAGGAAGAGATGGGCACGCTCCTCACGGTCGAGCAGGAGCGCCTCGGCGATGGATTCGAGCACCGACTCCGAGGGGTGGACCTCGCGCCCCTGCTCAAGCCAGGTGTACCAACTGGTGCCGATGTTCGCGAGCACAGCGACCTCTTCGCGCCGCAGTCCCGGCACCCTCCGCCGGGTGCCCGACGCGAGACCGACCTCGCAGGGCCGCACCCGGTTGCGTCGCGAGCGCAGGAATCGTCCGAGCTCCTCAGTTCTCACTTGTGCCATGCCTCCATTGTCCGCCCGACGGTCACACCCTTCCACCCCGTCACCGCTCTCAACCTGGTGGTCCGACCAACACCATCAGCACGCCCTCCCACTCCCCCACCGCCCACCGCAGACTGGATCCATGAGAGATTCCCACACGCAGACATCATCGACCTCCTCCGCTGCGGTTCCGACCTCGGCCCTCGCCGAGGCGGCACCCGGTCCCGCGGCGCCCCCGACTCAGCCGTCCCCAGTCCTCTGGCCGCTCCACCTCGGTGCGTTCCTCGCGACGTTCATGTTCTCCGTCTCGAACGTCGCAATCCCCGCGGTGAAGGCCGACATCGGTGCGAGTGATGCGACCTCGGCCCTCATCGTCGGTCTGTTCTCCGCCGCCTTTGCCTCCGGCCTCATCCTCTGCGGTCGCATCGGGGACCGCTTCGGGCGTCGCCGCCTGTTCATGATCGGCACGGGCGCGCTCGTCATCACCTCAATAGCCGTCGGACTGGCACCCGATCCGCTCTTCCTGCTCGTGGCTCGCGCAGCCCAGGGCTCGGCAGCGGCGATGATGATGCCGCAGATCCTCGCGAGCTTCCAGCATTCGCTCTCCGGGGCCGCACGGCTGAAGGCGATCAGCCTCTTCGGCGCGTTCTCCGGAGTCGGCACCGTCGGCGGTCAGGTACTCGGCGGAGGCCTGATCTCGGCATTCGGCGATACCTGGGGGTGGCGGGCAGCATTCCTCAGCTGCGCGGTCGCCGCCGCTGCCGCCTTCCTCGGTTCCCTGCGACTGACCGAATCGCACAGCACCGACCCAGCCCCCCTCGACGCCCCCGGTGCGGTCCTCCTCGGCGTGGGCATGATGTGCCTCGTCATCGGACTGGCGCTGGGCCCTGTCACCGGCTGGCTGCCCATGCCGGCGATCCTGCTGACAGTCAGTGCGCTGTGCTTCACGGTTTTCGCTCTGTGGCAGTCGAGGGCCGCAGCGACCGGCCGGTTCCCACTCATCCCGCCCGACGTCGTCGCGGTGCCGGCCGCGTGGGCGGGAATGCTCATGGCTCTTGTCTTCTTCGCTGGATTCGGCACCTTCCTCTTCAACTTCTCCCTGCTCTCACAGACCGGACACTCCGATCCGGCATATGTCTCCGGTCTCACCCTCGCCGTGTTCTGCATCGCATTCCTCGTCGCCTCCTTAGTGGTTCATCGCCTGGTCGCATCTTTCACCGGTCCAGGCACGATGCTGCTGGGCACCGGGCTGCAGATTGCGGGACTCCTCGGCGTCGCATGGGTCGCCTCGAGCGCGGGAGCCGGGTGGCATCTGTGGTTCCAGGGTCCTGCACTCATCCTCGGCGCGGGTCAGGCAATGCAGTTCGGTCCGCTGGTGGGCACAGTCGTCGGCGCCGTCCCCGACCGGCTCGCGGGACTGAGCGGCGGTCTCATCGCGACGATGCAGCAAGCAGGCATCGCCGTGGGTGTCGCACTCCTCGGTGCGCTCTTCCACTCCTTCACAGCCGCTGTCGGGTTCGACAGTGCCTTCGCCTTCGCCTGCCTGGTGCAGATTGTGCTGAGCATCGTCTTCGGCGCAGGCGCGTGGTATCTGCATCATGCAGGCCGCAGATGATGTCCTGGAACGGCTGTTTCGGCATAGGCTTGCCGTGAGCAGTGCCTGAGCGGTCTCAGCCGACTCCGCTCAGGCACGGCACTGACAGAGGAGTCACCATGAAATTCATGCTCATCATGCGCACAGTCGACCAGGCCGCCGTCGAACGGATGGCCGAGGCGGATTTCGACGAGATGATCGCCGCCATGGGCGCCTACAACGAATCGATGATCAACGCCGGTGTCATGTCCGACGGCGCAGGTCTGGCCGATCCCTCCGAAGGCGCGGTCGTCGACTTCGGCGGACCCGAACCGACCTCGACGCCCGGCGCCTACGGCAGTCTGCGGGAGCTGTTCAACGGATTCTGGATCGTCGAAGTCGCTTCCCAGGACGAGGCTATCGCCTGGGCGAAGAAGGCTCCGCTGGAGGCCGGATCCCAGATCGAAGTGCGGCGAATCAACGGTCCCGAGGATTTCCCCGAGGACAACGAATGGATCCAGAAGGAGAAGGAATGGATCGAGCAGGGCCGCCTCGACAACGGTTGAGCCCTGCGGCACCCGATTACCCTGTGGCCCCGCCCACTCGTTTTGTTCACCGAGGCCGCTCTCGACTAGACTGATTCACGGCTCCCCGTGCGGCGTCATCTTGTGAACTCCCCCAGGGCCGGAAGGCAGCAAGGGTAAGCGAGCTCTGTCGGGTGCACGGGGAGTCCTCTATTCCCCAACATCACAATTCCACAACTCCCCTTATCCCCCGTCTGCCCTGGTCAGCTCTGCCCGCACTGACCTCCGGGCCCCGAAATCGGGGCCGCAAAGCGAATTCGTTAATACTTTCGTGATTTTGCTTCATTACCATTATTCGCAGTTCTCATCCCTGTGTTTTAACGAGGTTTCCCTGTTGTCCACGAAGATCCAAGGGGCCATTGCCGCCCTTTCGGCACTGGCCCTGCTCACGGCGTGTACCCCGTCGAGCGACGATCCCGATGCGACCCGCGATGGCGCGAACAAGACCGCCGAGGCGGCCGAGGATCCCGTATTCCGCGTCGGAGCCATCAGCTCCGAGGACGCAGAATCCGCGTCCGAATCGACGTCGACCTCGCAGCCCAGTGACGATGCGACCTCCACTGCGGAACCGAGCCAGTCCACCGATGCGGCCACCGCGATGCCCGGCGCCGGGGACTTCGGCGAAGTGACCGAATCCGGCGACGAGATCGACCTGGAAGCCGGCCAGCGGATCGGCATCTCCGTCGAGAACGCCGACCTCAGTGACATCTCCGTCACTGAGGAGGCTCACCCCCGGATCGCGCACGATCCCGGCACCTTCTTCGACGCCTCCGGCACCGCACTCGAGCCCGATGAGGACGCAAAGGCCGGTTCGTCGACACCGTCCTCCACCGAGTCCGAGCCCACCGACAACGCCGAAGCGGTCTCCGCCCCGGATGACTCCGCCGCCTGGATCTCGACCTACGGCCTCGTCGCCGACAGCGAATACACCGTAAAAGTCACCGCTACCACCGCCGACGGAGACGAAGTCGACCTCGACGCAACGATCACCGTCGACGCCAGCGACGGCGCTCCGATGTCGGTGCGCACGACACTCGCCGATGATCAGACGGTCGGCGTCGCCGCCCCCATCATGCTCAACTTCGGTTCCACCGTGTCCGAGGAATTCCGTGACGATGTGGAACGTCGACTCTCGGTCAAGGTCACCGACGAGGACGGCGAGGAGCGTGAGGTCGAAGGCTCGTGGGGTTGGCTCTATGACGATCCGCAGTCCCGCCTGCATTTCCGTCCGAAGGAGTTCTGGCCCGCTCATTCCAAGGTCTCCGTCGACGTTCCGCTCAAGGACGTGCCGACGGGTGAGAACAGCGTGGGACAGAACGATCTCACCCTCGATTTCGAGATCGGACGCAAACAGGTCGTCAAGGCCGACGTGAAGACCCACCGGATGACCGTCACCCGTGACGGCAAGACGGTCATGGACTTCCCGGCCTCCCTCGGCGCACCGAAGTCACCCTCGTACAACGGCACGCACGTGGTGATGTCGAAGGCCGCCGACTACACGATGACCTCCGAACAGTGGGACTACGAGACCGATGTCCAGTGGGCTGTGCGCATCCACAACAACGGCGAATTCATCCACGCCGCTCCCTGGTCGGCGGGCGTCCAGGGTTCTCAGAACGTCTCGCACGGCTGCGTCAACCTCACCACCGCGCGGGCGAAGGAGTACTATGACTCCGCGATCTTCGGTGATCCCGTCGAGATCACCGGTTCGCAGGTGAGCCTGTCGACCAATGACAGCGACATCTCGGATTGGGTCTATTCCTGGGATGAATGGAAGAAGCTGAGCGCCCTCGATTGAGAGCGCCCAGCTCGCCCGGCTGATTCGGCTGCCGCTTCGCCGTCGACCTACTTGTCGAGCTTCTTCACCGCTTTGTCGATCATCGGCACATAGCGCTCCAGCGTCCAGGGGACGGTGAGCGGGTTGATGATCGAGGATCCGGTGACGAAGGCCTGATCTTCGGAGGCCACGACGGCGCCGGATCTGATCGCCGGAATGTTCTTGTACAGTCCCTGCGATTCGATCTCCTTTTTGTTCTTCGCATCGGAGTAGAAGGTGAAGATGAGGTCCGAGTCGTTGAGCTTGTCCGCGTTCTCCAAGCCGATGAGCGCGGAATCCGTTCCCGGCTCGTCGTACTCCTTCTTCAGTTCGTCGATGACCGGATCCGGGGTCAGCCCGAGAGCCGAGACCATCGCCACGCGCTGTTCGGTGGGATAGAAGACGCCGAGGGTGCCGGGACCGGAGTTGTAGATATAGGAGAATGTGAGGTCCTTGTACTCGTCCCGCTCGGCTTCTTTCAGCTGTGTCTTGATGTCGTCGACGAGCCCAACGGATTCCTCTTCCTGACCGAGTGCCTTGCCGATCGTGGTGATCTGCTCATCCCATTCGATGGTCCACGGCTGCTTCGGGTAAGCCACGGTCGGGGCGATGGCATCGAGCTGCTCATACTGGTCGGCCGTGATTCCCGACCAGGGAGCGAGGATGACATCGGGTTCGAGTTCGGCAATGGCCTCGACGTCGAGTTCCGTATCGCCCTGGAACTGCTCGGGCAGCTTCTCGCCCTTGTCCTTCACGGCCTCGTAGATCCACGGCATATAGCCGGTGTCATCGGATCCCCAGGCGTATTCCTCCATACCGACCGGAGTCTTGCCCAACGCGATCGCGGTCTCCGTCGATCCCTGACCGAGGGTGACGACGCGCTGGGGCTCGGACTCGATGACCGCTTCGCCGAGTGCGTGCTTGATCGTCACGGTCTCGAAATTCGCTGACCCGGACTCCTCCGCGGCCTGCGATCCCTGCCCGCAGGCGGTGGCGGTGAAAGAGAGTGCGACGAGCGCTCCGGCGATGACGGCCCGGCGGCTGTGAGGAACTGGCATTCCTGTCCTTTCGACAGTGGTCGGAGCCGGTTGCGGCTCCTCGACATTAACGTAGGACAGCCTAACTTAACCTACCGACGTTTCCGCAACACCTGTGAGCCACTTCACTTCAGTCATCCTCATTCTGATCCGAGCTCGCAGGTCGGACTGGGAGTCGATGACGCGATCGATGAGTCCGTACTCGATCGCCTCCTCGGCGGTGAACCACCGGTCACGCAGGGAGTCGTCGAAGATGCGGTCGTAGGTCTTTCCGGCCGCCTCGGCGATCCGATGCAGGACGGTGTCTCTGACCGATCGGAGGTCGTCGCCCTGGAGTTCGATGTCGGCGGCTCCGCCGATCCCGCTCGACCGTGCCGCTGTGAGCGGACGGGCACCGGCGGCTGAGGCTCCGGTGGCCCTTGACTCTTCGACCGGGCCCGGACATAGGATCGGCCGCATGAGCACACAGCGAGATCGGGCCGGTCGCCTCATCGATGTGCACGGTCGCACATTCGCCGCGGAGGCCGGGATCACACTCCGGGACAAGCCGGCCCCGCTGTGGCAGCTGCTCGTCCTCAGCCTGCTCCTGTCCACGCGCATCAGCTCTGACATCGCCCTCGCGAGCGCGCGCGAGCTGTTCTCGGCGAAGTGGAGAACGCCGCGGCGTCTGCGCGCGAGCTCGTGGCAGCAGCGCGTCGATGCGCTCGGACGCGGCGGGTATCGCCGCTACGACGAGAGCACCGCCACCCGTCTGGCCGAGGCCGCCGATCTGCTCATCGACCGATGGGACGGGGACCTGCGGAAGCTGCGCGATGAGGCCGAGGGGCAGCCTCGTCGGATTTCGGGGCTCCTGCAGGAATTCACCGGGATCGGTCCGACCGGGGCATCCATCTTCCTCCGAGAGGCCCAGCAGGTCTGGCCCTCGGTGAGGCCTGCATTCGACACTCTCGTTCGCAAGGGCGCGAGGACGGCCGGGCTGCCGGAGCAGGACGAGAAGCTGGCCGCATTGGTCGATGACGACGACCTCGCAGGACTCGCGGCCGCGCTCGTGCGTCTCGCCCGAGACCCGGACCTCTCCGCCGACGCAGAGGACTGAGACCTCCGCCCAGGCCCGCGTGCTAGCATCGTGGCGTCTGAAAGGGGACGAGATGATGGCGAATATGTGGCTGACGCTGCAGCTGCTCGTCGTCGTGCTCTCTTCCGACCTCGACTCGGTCGTGCCCCAGTCCCCCACTCATCTCATCGTCCTCGCCCTCCTCGGTGCAGCCCTGCTGACGCCGATCGCCGCATGGGCGAGCATGGCCCTGCTGCGTGTGCTCTCGCTGTCGGCACGCCCGCCGTCTCTGCCGGGCACGCGCCGAAGCATCCGCGAATTCCGCATGCCGGAGGAACCCGGCACTCCGGGTACGGCTCTGCCCAGAGCTCCCTCTACCGTCGTTCACGCCATCGCCTGAACGACCCGTTCCGTACGGAATGTCTCCCCGCCTCGGCGCGGGCAATTGTCATCAATCGTCACGGTGATGGCCTTCAACGGCCCATTCAACCGCGCCTCAGTGCGCCTATGTCCGAAGGACGATCACCTGTGAACATCTACGAATTCCTGCCCATCCGCCTGCTCGTCGAGGCCGCCTACACAGTGGTCACGGGGATCAGCGACATTCTCGAACCGCTCGCTGGCGGCTTCAGCGCCGCCCTGGCCGTCATCGTACTCACCGTGCTGGTCCGCGCCGTGCTCATTCCCGTCGGGGTGTCCCAGGTCAGGGCCGGCATCACTCGAAAACGGCTGGCCCCGAAGATCAAAGAGCTGCAGACGAAGTACAAGAAGCAGCCCGAACTCATGCAGCAGAAGCTCATGGAACTGTACAAAGAGGAGAATGCCTCCCCCTTCGCCGGATGCCTGCCGGTGCTGGCACAGACCCCAGTGCTCATGGCCGTCTATGGCCTCTTCATCAATGCGACGATCGGCGGGCACGCCAATGAGCTGCTCGGTCACACGCTCTTCGGTCTGCCCCTGAACACGAGCTTCGTCAGACTGCTCGGCGCCGGGGATCTCACCGGCACGGCCATCACGGTCTACCTCATCCTCGTCGTGCTCATCACCGTCGTCGCCGGCTTCTCCCGCCATCTGCTCACTCCGGCTGCGCCCGAGACCCCGGCCGTTCCCGCGGGGAATCCAGGGAAGAACGGCGCGGATGCTCCGGCGATGCCGGATCTGTCCGGGGTGATGAAGACCCTGAGCTTCATGCCCTTCCTCACCGCGATCTTCGCGCTCTTCGTCCCCTTGGCCGCCGCACTCTACCTGGCGACGACGACCACGTGGACGCTCGGCGAACGGCTCGTCCTCAACAAGCTCCTCGGAGCGAACGACCCGCAGCCCGAACAGTCCTCTGCCACCCGCGGCTGAACCGGGACGCGACGCTGCCCGCAGCAACGACAGAGCCCGGGACGAAAGAACGGAATCCTTCGTCCCGGGCTCATGCGGGGACCGCCTCGGCGATCGAGGGATCAGGCCATGATCGGCTCCGGGCGAGCACCGGCCACGACCCTGAGGTCGCCGCCAACGACCGTGGCACGCACGGTGCCGCCCTCGTCGACCGCCTCGGTGACGAGGAGATCGGCGATGCGGTCGTCGAGTTCGCGCTGGATCACGCGACGCAGCGGACGGGCACCGAACTCGGGTTCGTATCCTTCATCGGCCAGCCAGTCGAGAGCCTCTGCCGAGACGTCGAGGGCGATGCCCTGGGCCTCGAGACGCTGCTTCGACGCGGCCAGCTGCTGATCGACGATGGAGCGCAGCTGCTCGCGGTCGAGGCGGGCGAACATCACGGTGTCGTCGATGCGGTTGATGAACTCCGGCCGCATGAATTCCTTGAGCCGGCCCATGACCTTGGCCTTGAGGTCTCTCTCTGCGTCCTGCGCAGCACCGGAGGCGAAGCCCAGCGGAGTGCCGGACATGAACTCGGAACCGAGGTTCGAGGTCATGATGATCACGGTGTTGCGGAAGTCGACCGTGCGGCCCTGACCGTCGGTGAGACGTCCGTCGTCGAGGACCTGCAGCAGCAGGTTGAACGCATCCGGGTGGGCCTTCTCGACCTCGTCGAGGAGGATGACCGAATACGGGCGACGGCGGACCTTCTCCGTCAGCTGACCGGCTTCGTCGTAGCCGACGTAGCCGGGAGGGGCACCGACGAGCCGGGACACAGTGTGGCGTTCGCCGAACTCGCTCATGTCGAAGCGGATCATGGCCGACTCATCGTCGAACAGGGTCTGCGCCAGAGCCTTCGCCAGCTCCGTCTTTCCGACGCCGGTGGGGCCGAGGAAGAGGAAGCTGCCGATGGGTCGGTTGGGATCGGCCATACCGGTCTGGCTGCGGCGGATGGCGCGCGACACTGCGGTCACGGCTTCGTCCTGTCCGACCACCCGGTCGTGGAGAACCTCTTCCATGTTCGCCAGACGCGCCTTCTGAGTCTGCGTCATCCGCTCCGCCGGGATTCCGGTGGCGCGGGAGACCACATGCGCGATCTCCTGCTCGCCGATGATCGCCTCTGCGGCAGCGGTCTTCACGGCCTCCGCGTCCGGGTTCTCGGCTGATTCGATCCGGGCGGCCACCTCGTTGATCTCATCGCGAACACGGCCTGCGCGCTCGTAGTCCTCGACCTCGATGGCGGACTTCTTCTCCGCTTCGAGCTCGGAGAGCTTGAGCTTGAGCGCGTCGATATCGACCGCGGGTCCGCGCCCCAGCGACATCCGGGCGCCGGCCTGGTCGATGAGGTCGATGGCCTTGTCCGGCAGGAACCGGTCGGTGATGTAGCGGTTCGACAGCTCCACGGCTGCGCGGACCGCCTCGGCGGTGTAGGTGACCTCGTGGAACTCCGCGTAGCGGTCTTTGAGTCCGTCGATGATCGTCACCGCGTCCTCGACACTCGGCTCGCCCACGGTCACCGGCTGGAAGCGGCGCTCCAGGGCGGAGTCCTTCTCGATGGTGCGGTATTCCTTGAGCGTGGTTGCGCCGATCATGTGCAGGTCGCCGCGGGCCAGGCGCGGTTTGAGGATGTTGCCGGCGTCCATCGAGTTCGCCTCGCCGTTGCCTCCGGCACCGACGAGGGTGTGGAGTTCGTCGACGAAGACGATCATGTCTCCGTCATCGGCGATCTCGTTCAGCGCTCCGGTCAGGCGCTCCTCGAAGTCACCGCGGTAGCGGGTGCCGGCGAGCATTCCGGGCATGTCGAGAGCGATGATGCGCTTGCCCTGCAGCTGCTTGGGAACTTCGCCCGAATGGATGGCCTGGGCGAGGCCTTCGGCGACCGCGGTCTTTCCGACGCCTGCCTCGCCGAGGAGGACCGGGTTGTTCTTCGTCCGGCGGGCGAGGATCTCGATCGTCTGTTCGATCTCCTCTGCTCGGCCGATGACGGGATCGAGCCTGCCCTCGGAGGCGAGTTCGGTGAGGTCGGTGCCGAACTTCTCCAGCACGGACTCCTGACCGTCCTCACCCTCGGCCTCCTGGCCCGGGTGCATGCCTGCGGCTTCGGCCGCCTCGGCGCCGGCCTGCAGTGCGGCCTGGGTGACTCCCGCCTGGGCGAGGATCCGGCCGGCGGGCATCTCCTGATTGAGCACGAAGGCGAAGAACATGTGCTCCGGATCGATGTAGGTCGATCCGAAGGCTCGCGCTACCTGGTAGGCATCGAGCAGGGCACGCTGGGCGGAGCCGGTCAGTGTGGGAGTGGAATCCGCCTCGGTGTCGGTTGCAGCCGGAAGCCGCTCTTCGATCGCATGGGCGATGGCCTCGGGGTCGGCGCCTGCCTGGCGCACGGCGGAGATTCCGGGTTCGGAGTCGACCATGGTGCGCAGAATGTGGAGTGCGTCGACCTCGGACTGGCCGTGTCGTCCTGCAAACTCCGCGGCCGCCTCGATGACCTCATGGCTGCGCTTGCTCAGCAGTCGGTTGATGTCGACGGAACGTCCTCGGCGGGCTCCGGTCTGTCCCTGGAGGAAACGAGCGAGGAACTCGTCGAACGAGTCTCCGCCCGAGCCTGCGGGTCCGAAGAATGTGGCCAAAGCTGACCTCCTCTTTCAAAGTTGAGCGTATACGACTCAATCAACAGAGGCGGGCGCGCGGTTATTCCCGAGTCGGCTGAGGTCGGTGTCACATGCGGTGACGGGCGGACGTGCGGTCAGCCCTTCGAGGGCCAACCGTTGGGCTCGCAGCCCTGCAGACCCTTCGTCTGCTGCTGCATGAGCGGTGCCGTCCTGCCCGGCCCGGGGCAGGACTCGTGGCCGTGGCCGAGGGCGTGACCGACCTCGTGATTGACGAGGTACTGCCGGTACTGGACGATGTCGTCGAACTCGTCCGTGGCAGAGACCCAGCGCTTGGCGTTGAGGATGACGTTGGGCCCGTTGCGGCACGAGAGTTTGCCCAAGGTCCGCAGCGGCAGACACATCTCGTCGACGGTGTCGGGGCTGGCGATGGAGATCATGACGTCCTGACCGTCATCAACGAGTTCGATGGAGACGTCGTCGATGCCCTGCCAGCCGCGTTCGTCCTGCAACGTCCTGATGATGAAGTCACCGGCCCCGTCGACGTCGATGGGCAGATTGTCCTCGACGCGCAGAGCGACCTTGAAGGTCCTTCCCTTGTCACGATTGGGTCCGGTCTCGTCTTTCGGCCGGTCCCATCGGCCGCTGCCGTGGGTGTCGATATCGTCTTCGCTCACCCCGGCGGCTCCCGCATCGTCAAGGCTCGCGGTCTCGGAAGGCGAAGGGGATGCCGTCGGCTCACCCGACTGCGTGGTCTCCCCCGTCGGGTCGGCGGAGGCGGCAGGAGTCTCGGCGGCCTTCGGAGTCGGTCGGGTCTCGTCGTCGGCGGCGGGCGCGCAGGCACTCAGTCCGATGAGCAGCGAGACCGCGGCAAGGGAGGTCAGGGTGCGGAGGCGTGGGCGGGAGACGGGGCGGGTTCGACTGAGCACGCCTGTGAGTCTATCCGGTGCCGATTCATCGAGAAACGGGCTGCGTGTCGAGAAACGGGTGTGCGCGCCCGTTTCTCGACACGCAGCCCGTTTCTCGGCGAGTGATCAGAACTCGAAGATGCCGCCGGGCCCGCGCAGCCTCGCATGCAGGCGACAACCCGACCCCTCGACCACAGTGGTGTCCCCGGCCCCGAGCACGTCGAGCACCTCCCGTGCAGCCTCAGGTTCTGGACTGTCCACACGGAAATCGAGCAGCTCGAGGGTGGGCAGGGCCGCCTCGGCGGGGTGGACGGATTCGCCCCAGTCGATGAGGAACGGCTGCGCACCCTCGCGCGGCAGCGGAGAACGCGTGGTCAGCCGCCACTCGAGACGGTCGCCTTCGGCAGTATCGCGGGCCATGTCCTGGACCTCGCCGAAGTCGATGCCCGCGGTGTTCGCGGCCGCGACCTTCGCGAGGAACGCCGGCGGGTGGATGGCCCAGGTCTGCAGGGTCGGCTCGGTGGCCAGATGTGCGTCGAGCGGAAGGGTGCCGTCAGCGGGCGGTTCCTGCTGCGGGTCGGGGCCGAGGATTTCGAGGTAGGTGCGCGCCGCCTCCGGCCAGCCCGCCGGGGCGAGCCCGAGGAGATGATTCGCGGTCCCCCGTCCCGGGTGCGAACCGCCGGGGACCGCGCGCAGACCGGTGGCCTCTTCGACGGCGGCGACCCCGGCCTCGAGGTCGGGCACCGTGATGATGAGGTGGTCGAGCTGCGCGGGGATGGTGTTCAGAGTGTCCATGATCCACCCGGACCTTTCAGATGAGCGTGTAGGCCCTCAGTCTCCCCCGCTTCGTCGCCCGGGGCAATGATGTCGAGTCCGATGCCGAAGAAGCCGAGGACCTCGCCGACCGCATCCGGTTCCCCACTCGAAGCCCAGAGCCGCTCAAGCCGGACCGAGGGTATCTCCTGGCTCGCCGGATGCTCGGAGTCCTTCCAATCGATGAGGAACGGCTGGATCCCCGACCACGGCAGCGGAGTGTGCCTGGTCAGCCGCCAATCGAGGACGGTGCCGTCCGGCTTGCGTCGGGTCATGTCATGAACCTCGCCGAGGTGGACGCGCGGTTCCCGTGACCGCGCAGCAGCCGTGACGAGTCCGTCGAAATCATCTGGTCGGATCGCCCACCTCTGCACCGTCGGTGAGGTGATCCCGGCCAGCCGAGTGGCTGCCGATGCTGGGTCCTGCTCGGGGTCGGGGCCGAGGATCTCGAGGTATGTGAGCGGGTTCGCACCACGTGGACGCGCGAGTCCGAGGGACTCGGTGAGGTCATCGCCGAGCTCGAGCCCGAGCAGCACATTGGCTGTCCCCAACCCCGGATGGGCCCCACCGTCGATCGCTTTCACCCCCAGAAGATCCGCTGATTGCTCAACATATTCCTCAAGGTCGGGAACGGCGATCACCAGATGATCGAAACTCGATGTGTTCAACATGTCTCAATATTAAGCCCCGGATTGACGCGGATTGCGCGGATGCGCTTAACTCAAGGCATGCACATCCACTTCGGGCCCCGCGCCGGACACTGCCGCTACCTGCCGTCAATGGCAATCGCAATGTCCGTATATTGTTGAACTATCCGACTCAATTCCCTCTGTTCCACCCCTTTGACCCGAAGGACCTCTGCCATGACGGACCACCGTCTCTC
The DNA here is from genome assembly GCF_000583215.1 of Brevibacterium sp. VCM10. NCBI lineage: Bacteria > Bacillati > Actinomycetota > Actinomycetes > Micrococcales > Brevibacteriaceae > Brevibacterium > Brevibacterium sp. VCM10. The sequence continues at coordinate 36,590 of NZ_JAJB01000034.1, read as the reverse complement.
CACCTCAGCGCGTCTGACTCAGCGACGCCTCGACCGCCGCTCGGTACTGAGCCTCGGTCTCGGTTTCGGCACTCTGCTCACCCTCAGCGCCTGCACTCCCCACGACTCCGGTTCCTTGGCCGAGGGCGAACCCGTCCGCGGCGGGGTGCTCACCTACTTCGAACCCCAGACCTGGACTCTGCTCTACCCGCCGTCGGTCGGCTTCTACCCCAACGGCGGGATCATGAACAACATCTCCGCCCGTCTGCTGTGGCAGGATCCGAAGACTCTCGAACTCCACCCGTGGCTGGCCACCGAACTGCCGGAGACGAACGCCGATGCCACGACCTACACGTTCACCATCCGTGAGGGTGTGACCTATTCGGACGGTTCGCCGCTGACACCGGAGAATGTGGCGAAGAACTTCGATCTCTTCGGTCGCGGCGACGAATCCCGCACGCTGCCGGTGTCCGAGCAGATCTCGAACTACGAGCGCAGCGAAGTCCTCGACGAGAATCGGGTGCGGTTCCACTTCTCGGCCCCCTCCCCCGGTTTCGCACAGGCGACGTCGACGATGAACGCGGGACTGCTCGCCGATTCGACCCTCGACCTCGATGCCGAGGGCTTCGGCCCGGGCGGAGCCACGCAGATCCACACCTGCGGCCCTTTCCACATCACTGCCGAGACGATCGGCACGAAGCTCTCCGTCCGTGCCCGCGAGGACTACGACTGGGCGCCCCCGCATCTGAAGCATCAGGGCCGGGCCCACCTCGACGGCATTGACTATCTGACGAACAACGAATACTCCGTGCGCATCGGGGCCGTGCTCTCCGGACAGGCCGACGGCGTCCGCGACGTCCAGGCCCCGGATGAGTCCCGTGTCACCGAGCAGGGTCTGCGCCTCTATGCGAAGGCGACGAACGGCATCAACAACAGCATCAATTTCCGGTTCCGCCACGACCTGCTGTCCGATATCGACGTTCGGCGAGCGCTCATCGCCGCCATCGATCGCCAGGAGATCGTCGACAAGCTCTTCACCCCGAACTACCCCTTGGCCACCGGCCTGCTGGCCAAGGGAGCCATGGGATATGTCGACCAGTCGGGATCCTGGGACTTCGACCCGGAGAAGGCGAACCGCCTCCTCGACCAGGCCGGGTGGAGCGAGCGCAACGGGCAGGGCTATCGCGTCAAGGATGGTCAACCGCTGGCGCTGACGGTGAATATCGCGCTGCCGCAGCCCCGGTCGAACGAGGTCCAGACCCTCATCCAACAGCATCTGCGCCGCGTGGGCGTGCGCCTGTCGATCAATCCCGGTGACCAATCGAAGCAGACTCTCGACGCCCTCGAACTCGACACCGTGCAGATCTACCACTCGATGGTCGCCCGCGCCGACTTCGACAATCTGCGCTCGAACTACTCCTCGGTCAATCGCGACGTCTTCCTCAACGGAGTCGACCGCGCGGACGCCGACGACGATTCGGTCGACCCGAAGATCGACGAACTCCTCGAAACGCTGGCGTCCGAACCGAACCATGAGAAACGGCAGGAGGCCGCCGAGGCGGTCCAGAACTACCTCGTCGACCAGGCCTATGTGCTGCCGTTCTTCGAAGAACCACAGGTCTTCGCATTCCGCCGCCGCGTCCACGGCTTCACCACCGAACCCGTGGGCCGCCCCGACTTCTACAGCACCTGGCTGGCAGGAGAGAAATGATCCTCGACACCCGCTACCTCCTCCTGCGCCTGGGCCAAGCGGTCCTCGTGCTGCTGCTCGCGTTCACCGCGGCTTTCATCCTGCTCAGCCTCATCCCCGGAGACGGCGTCACTGCCCGCTTCGCCGATCCCGCCCTGGGTCTGTCCAATGACCAGATCGCCGAGATCCGTGAGGCCACCGGTGCCGACGACTCCTGGTGGTCACGTTACGTCCTCAGCCTCACCGGGTTCCTCACGGGCGACTTCGGCTACTCGGTCCAGACCGGTGCGGCCGTGTCGACGATCATCGCGGCGGCGCTGCCGTCGACCGCGGTGCTCGCGGCCTCCGGTTTCGTCACCGCCCTCGTCCTCGCCGTGATCATCGCCGTCTTCGCGACCTTCGGTCCGTCCACCGGGCCGACGGCCAAGGTGCGGCGAGTCCTCGACTCGGTGCCCAGTCTCTTCATCTCCATCCCGGTGTTCTGGCTCGGAATCCTGCTCATCCAGGTCTTCTCCTTCCAGCTCGGTCTCGTCTCCGTCGTCGACCCCGGCCCTGCCGAGGCGCTCGTGCTGCCGACCCTGACCGTGGCGGTTCCGCTGTCGGCCCCGATCGCCCAGGTGCTCATCCGCTCCATCACCGAGGTGCAGGCTTCCGGATTCGTCAAGGTCACCACGGCCAAGGGCGCCTCCGAACTGTGGATCCTCGTCCACACCGTCGCCCGCAATGCGGTGCTGCCGGGGCTGACGATCATCGGCCTCGTCTTCGGCGAACTCGTCGCCGGCGCCGTGGTCACCGAGACCGTATTCGGCCGGAACGGCATCGGACTCATCACCGCCCAAGCGGTCACCCACCGGGACAATCCGATCCTGCTGGCCGTCGTGGTCATCGCCACCTTCGGCTACGTCATCATCAACCTCGCAGTCGACCTCCTCTACCCCGTCATCGACGTCCGGCTGCGCACGAAACGCAGCGCCGCCTCGGCGGGCACAGCCCTGCGCAGCCACGACGAACCCACCCGTCGCGCCATGACGGCGACCGCGGCCAGCGTCGGCGTCGACCTCGACTGGAACGACGAGACGAAGGAGAAGAACTCATGAGCATCGTCGTCACCCGCGACCAGAGCACCGAGGCCCGACGCGCACGCGGCGGCCGGGCACGCGCCGCGATCACCCCGGCCACCATCGCCTCCGGGCTGGTGCTGCTCATCGCCATCGCCTGGGCGCTGTTCCCCGGTCTCTTCACCCACTTCGATCCCAACGACGGCGGAGACACCCCTGCCCTTCTGGCCCCGAGCCTCGAGCATTGGTTCGGCACCGACCAGACCGGCCGCGATGCCTTCACCCGCGTCGTCTACGGCGCCTCCCAGTCCCTGCTGGCCGCGCTCGTGGCCGTCGGGGTCGGGCTGATCGTCGGCACCACGATCGGGCTCATCGCCGGCACCCGGCGCGGGTTCGTCGACGATGTGCTCATGCGCCTGATCGACGTACTGCTGTCCATCCCCGCGATCCTGCTCAGCCTCTCGATCGTCGTCGTCCTCGGTTTCGGAACGATCAACGCGGCCATCGCCGTCGGAGTCACCGCCATCGCCCAGTTCGCACGACTGGCCAGGTCCCAGGCGGTGCAGATCAACACGAGCGACTACGTGGCCGCGGCCTACGGATCCGGCGGCACCTTCTTCTCCGTCCTGGTCCGCCATATCCTGCCGAATTCGATCTCTCCCGTGCTCTCACTGGCGGTGCTCCAGGTCGGTTCGGCGATCCTCCAGATCTCCACTCTCGGATTCCTCGGATACGGCACTCCGCCGCCCACCCCCGAATGGGGCCTCATCATCGCCGAGGGCCGCAACTTCGTCGCCACCGCATGGTGGCTGACCGTGCTGCCCGGCTTCGTCGTCATGGCCATCGTGCTCGCCACCCACCAGATCGGCAACACCCTGCGAAAGGTGACATCATGACCGACTCCTCACTGCTGCGCATCGACGGCCTGTCCGTCGACTACTCCCACCGAGGCGGCTCCGCGGCCCCGGCCGTGAGCGACCTCGATCTCGTGGTCCGTCCCGGTTCGATGACCGCCGTGGTCGGCGAGTCAGGTTCGGGGAAATCGACGACGGCCAACGCCGTCATCGGCCTCCTCCCCGCCTCAGCCAGGGTCGCGGCCGGGCGGATCCGCCTCGGCGATCTCGATCTGCTCAGCCTGGGCACCTCCGGGTGGCGCGGTGTGCGCGGTTCCCAGATCGGCTATGTCCCACAGGACCCGGGGTCCTCGCTCAATCCGCTGCAGACCGTGGGCAGGTCCGTCGCCGAGGCGCTGCGCATCCACCGTCGCGCGGGCCGCGCCGAGGCTCGCGCCCAGGTCATCGAGCTGCTGGGCCGGGTCGGCATCGACCAGCCGGAGAAACGGGCCGACCAGTTCCCGCATGAGCTCTCGGGTGGGATGCGGCAGCGGGTGCTCATCGCCGCCGCCATCGCTCTGCGCCCGCGCCTGCTCATCGCCGACGAACCCACCTCCGCCCTCGACGTGACGGTGCAGAAGCAGGTCCTCGACCTCCTCGATGAACTGCGCGCCGAGACCGGGATGGGTATCCTCTTCATCACCCACGATCTCGCCGTCGCCGGCGAACGCGCCGACGAGGTCGTGGTCATGCAGGGCGGACGCATCGTCGAATCGGGGCCGGCCGGACGGGTCTTCTCCGATCCGGCCACCGATTACACCTCCCGGCTCATCGCCGATGCTCCCGCACTGCAGACGAAGGCGAGATCTGCCCGCGCCGAGGCGACCAGGGAGTCCACAGACCCGTTCGTCTCCGTCGAATCGCTGACCCATGTCTTCGACCGCACGGGTGATCAGATCACCGGCGTCGAAGGTGTGGATTTCACGGTGGCGCGCGGGACCACGCACGGACTCGTCGGCGAATCCGGTTCGGGCAAGACGACCACGGGCAAGGCGCTGACCGGGTTCCTCACCCCGCAGTCCGGGCATGTGCGCATCGGCGACTTCGACGCCGCGGAGTTCGGACGCGGTCGACCCTCGCGGCAGCGGCTGCGGGAGTTCCGGCGCACCGTGCAGCTCGTGCATCAGAACCCGTTCTCCGCTCTCGATCCCAAACATTCCATCCGGTCGACCCTGACGGAGCCTCTGCGCAACTTCCGCCTCGGTGACCGCACCTCCCGCCCTCGACTCGTCGCCGAGGCCATGGATCGGGTGGCGCTGCCGAATGAGTTCCTCGATCGGCGTCCCGCCGAACTCTCCGGCGGGCAGCTGCAGCGAGTGGCGATCGCCCGCGCTCTCATCGTCGAACCCGAACTCGTCGTCTTCGACGAGGCGGTCTCGGCTCTCGATGTGACGGTGCAGGCACAGATCCTCACACTGCTCGATGAGCTGCAACGGGAGCTCGGTCTCACCTATGTCTTCATCACCCATGATCTCGCCGTCGTCCGCCAAATCGCTGATACGGTGTCCGTGATGTCGCATGGGCGCCTCGTCGACGATGGCGCGACCGAAGAGATCTTCACTCGCCCGCGGTCTGCCTATACCCGCACCCTGCTCGAGGCGATCCCCCGTCCCGCGACGCTGTCGGCCGCAGCAGCGCCTGCGAATTATCGACCCGCGACCCCGACCCTGCTCACCGCAGCAGCAGAAAGATGAGAACCATGACCCCTCACCCCACCGATCCTCAGGCCACCGGACCGAAGCTCGGATTCTTCACTCGCCTGCTCGAGGACGCCCCGGCAGCTCAGCGCTACCGCTTCGCCCTCGAACAGATCGAGACGGCCGAGGAGTTCGGCTTCCATTCGGCATGGGTCGCCCAGCACCACTTCTCCGCGGCAGAGGGCGGGCTGCCGTCCCCGCTCGTCTTCCTCTCCCATGCCGCCGCCCGCACCTCCCGAATCGACTTGGGCACCGCGATCATCACCCTGCCGATGGAGAATGCCGTGCGCGTGGCCGAAGACGCCGCCGTCCTCGACGAACTCTCCGCCGGTCGCCTCCAGATCGGTCTGGGCTCCGGCGGGAATCCGAAGTCCTTCCCAGCCTTCGGCACGAGCTTCGATGACCGTCGCGAGGTCTTCGCCGACAACCTCGCAACACTGCGCACCCTGTTCTCAGGCGACCGGCTTCCCACCGACCACAGTCTCTATCCCGTTCCCGACGCGGAGCGTCCGAGTCTCGAACGACGCCTGTGGCAGGCGACGTTCTCCGCCGGCGGTGCCGGTGCGGCAGGCGCCGCCGGTGACGGACTCATGCTCTCCAGGACTCAGCCACGACCCCAGGACAACCCGTCGGCACGCCTCGACGAGGTGCAGCTGCCGGTCATCGACACCTATCTCTCCCAGCTGCCGGACGGAGCCGAACCGCGCATCCTCGCCTCCCGTACCGCCGTGGTCGCCGATGCCGAAGACCTGCCCCGGCTGCGTGAGATCACCGAACCGGCGCTGCGGGCCGAGGCCGACCGCCTCGTCGGCTATGACACGTCGTCGCTGACCCTCGATGAGCTCCTCATCGCCACCGACACCTACCTCGGCACGCCCGAGCAGGTGAGCGAACGTCTGCAGCATGACCGCGTCCTCGATCGGGCCACCGATGTCAGCTTCCAGGTGCACTCGGTGCCGGCGACGAACGAGACCGCCCTGCAGTCGATCGAACTGCTCGCCACCGAGGTGGCCCCTGCCCTCGGGTTCTCCGTGACGAAGGAGCGGGTGCACTGAGATGGCCGATATCATCAACCTCCTCGCCGGAATCGCGGCGAATGATCCGCTCGATGAGCTGCGTGATCACCGGGCGCAGGCGAAGGAGAACGCTCAGCTGAGTTTCGAGGCTCTGCTCGAGCCCGAGGATCCGCGCGGTGTGTCTTACCGGGAGCGTTATGCCGTGGCCGCGTTCACCGCCGGCCTGCTCGGTTCGGACCGTGCCGAGGAGTTCTACCGTGACCTGCTTCGTGACGAAGACGAATCCGTGTCCTGGGCCGTCGCCGAACTCCTCGATGAGGCGACCGCTGCGGATTCAGTGCGGCGTGGGCCGTACGGAGACTTCGAGTCCCAGGCGCTGGCGGGCGAGAACGTTCCCGGGCCGTGGTTCACCGCCGCCCAGGCGACGGCGAAGAATCTCGGTGAGAAGCTGATGGCCGGGCTCGAATTCGCGCATCTTCTCGTCCTCCATCCGCGCGACAGCCGTCCCGGTCACCTGGCGCTGCTGCTCGAAGCAGGATGGGACGAGGACGGCATCGTTACGCTGGCTCAGCTGGTTTCGTTCCTCAACTTCCAGATCCGCATCAGCACCGGACTCGCCGCACTCACCGAGCCGGCGTCCACGGTTCCGTCCCCGGACGACGCAGCCCCGTCGACGCCTGACGGGAACGACAGCCCCGCCTCGGCGAGAGTCGAAGAGGCACTGCAGTCCGTCGGGGACCGGGTGAAGACGTACCCGAACCTCAAGCGCCCCGAACTGTTCCAACAGGGTGGGCTCGGCTGGGTGCCGTGGATCGCTCCCGTCGCCGAGGCGGACCTCACGGAGACGCAGCGTGACTCGCTCATCGAGGCGGGACGGGCGAAGAACCCCTACTTCCGGCTGCTTGCGAGGGATCCGGCCGCACTCAAGGCACGAACTCTGACCGACTTCGACATCTTCTTCAACACCACCGATGGTCTCGGTCGGGCCGAACGCGAACTCGCCGCGACCGCGGCCTCTCGTCTCAACGGATGCCTGTTCTGCGCGTCGATCCATTCCGACCGGGCCACCGAGGAATCCGGGCGTCGGGACCTCGTGCAGCGCCTCCTCGACGAAAAAATCGGCACGAAGAGCCACCTCGGCGATCAGGTGTGGGACGCCGTCGTCGATGCCTCGGTCGCGCTGACGCTGACCCCGCAGGTTTTCGGTGCCCGGCACGTCGAGCAGCTGCGTGCGGCGGGTCTGGACGACGGCGACATCATCGACGCCCTGAACTGTGCCGCCTTCTTCAACTGGGCGAACCGCCTGATGCTCTCCCTCGGCGAGCCGGAACAGCTGAAGTAGGCCTCGCCGAGAAACGGGCTGAGTGTCGAAAAACGCATGTGCGCACGCGTTTCTCGACACTCAGCCCGTTTTTCAGTGGGACGGTGCAGACTTCAGCCGACGTCCATGAGCGTCGAGCGGATGATGAAGCGGTTTCCCGTCGGTGATTCGACGCTGAAGCCGCTGCCGCGGCCCGGCACCACATCGATCGTCAGATGCGTGTGCTTCCAGTACTCGAACTGCTCCGTCGACATCCAGAAGTCCAGTCCGGCTTTGTCGGCGTCGTCGATGGGCAGTTCGAAGTGTCCGAGCAGCACATCGGCTTCCGAGGTGAGGAAGTCGCCTTCGGGGAAGCACATGGGCGACGAGCCGTCACAACAGCCGCCGGACTGGTGGAACATGAGCTGTCCGTGTTTGTCGACGAGGCTGGCGAGCAGGTCGATGGCGGCCTGAGTCATCGCCACTCGCGATTTCTCTTCGCCCTCGATCGTCGGTGTCGACTCGAGAGCTGCTGTTTCGGCTAAATCACTCATCAGAAGAATCCTTGTGCATTTTCGGAGTAGCTGACCAGCAGGTTCTTCGTCTGCTGGTAGTGGTCGAGCATCATCTTGTGGTTCTCGCGTCCGATGCCCGAGGACTTGTATCCGCCGAACGCGGCGTGGGCCGGGTAGGCGTGATAGTTGTTCACCCAGACGCGGCCAGCCTGGATGTCGCGACCGGCGCGGTAGGCGGTGTTGCCGGTGCGTGCCCAGACTCCGGCGCCGAGGCCGTAGAGGGTGTCGTTGGCGATGCCGATGGCGTCGTCGTAGTCGGAGAACGAGGTCAGCGCCACGACGGGTCCGAAGATCTCCTCCTGGAAGATGCGCATCTTGTTCGTGCCTTTGAAGATCGTCGGCTGGATGTAGAAGCCACCGGCGAGGTCGCCATCGAGTTCGGCCTTGTCGCCGCCGATGAGCGCCTCGGCGCCTTCGTCCTTGCCGATCTTGAGGTAGGACATGATCTTCTCGAACTGGTCGTTCGAGGCCTGCGCTCCGACTTGGGTCTCGGTGTCGAGCGGGTTGCCCTGTTTGATCGATCGGACGCGTTCGACGCCGGCGGCGACGAAGTCGTCGAAGATCGATTCCTGGACGAGCGCACGCGACGGACAGGTGCAGACCTCGCCCTGGTTGAGAGCGAACATCGCGAAGCCCTCAAGCGCTTTGTCCCGGTAGCTGTCGTCGGCGGCCATGACGTCGTCGAAGAAGATGTTCGGTGACTTTCCGCCGAGCTCCAGGGTGACCGGGATGATGTTCTGCGAGGCGTACTGCATGATGAGGCGGCCGGTCGTCGTCTCGCCGGTGAACGCGATCTTGCGGATGCGTTTGTTCGACGCGAGCGGCTTGCCGGCTTCGACGCCGAATCCGTTGATGATGTTGAGGACGCCGGGAGGCAGCAGGTCGCCGATGAGTTCGGCGAGGACGAGGATCGACGCCGGGGTCTGCTCGGCGGGTTTGAGGACCACGCAGTTGCCTGCGGCGAGCGCCGGAGCGAGCTTCCAGGTGGCCATGAGCAGGGGGAAGTTCCAAGGAATGATCTGTCCGACCACGCCGAGGGGCTCGTGGAAGTGGTAGGCGACGGTGTCGTCGTCGATCTGGGAGATGCCGCCTTCCTGCGCCCGGATGGCCGAGGCGAAGTAGCGGAAGTGGTCGACGGCCAGCGGCAAGTCCGCAGCCAGCGGTTCGCGGATTCCCTTGCCGTTGTCCCAGGTCTCGGCGACGGCGAGCATCTCGAGGTTGGATTCGATGCGGTCGGCGATCTTCAGCAGGATGTTCGACCGTTCGGCGACGGAGGTCTTGCCCCAGGCCGGTGCCGCCGCCCATGCGGCGTCGAGTGCGGTTTCGACATCGTCGGCGGTGGAGCTGGGGATCTCGGTGAATGCCTGTCCGGTGACGGGAGTGATGTTCTCGAAGTAGTTGCCGTCCTTCGGCGGCACCCACTCTCCTCCGATGTAGTTCTCATAACGGGGCTTGAACGTGACGAGCGCGCCGTCGGTACCGGGTGCTGAGTAGACTGCCATGACACTCCTTCGTGTGAGTCCATCCACCCCACAACACGTGCCTCGTCCGATGGCGGTCGGAGGCGCGGAGCGGATATGTCCGTGTCCTCTCACCTTAGGTCGGAACCGGGGTGCGGACAATAGCCGTTGAGGGAGTTCGCAGGTGGTCGCCGAAGGCTCAGCCGGCGCTCACAGATCGACAATGGCACCAGTGGGCGGGAGAGTTCCGCCGAACCGAATCGGCACAGCGTCGGCGCATGCAAGGTCAAGACTGCTGATCGTCTGGACATGCAGATGAGGCTCGGTGCTGTTGCCTGAGTTCCCGCAGCGCCCGAGTCTCTCACCTGTCTGGACAGTCTGTCCGACCTGGACTTGGACGCTTCCCTGCTGGAGGTGGCAGAGTGCCACAACGAAGGCACCGGTTCGGATCATGACGTGATTCCCGGCGAGCGCGAGCCATCCGGCCTCGACTCGGCTGCGTTGAGTTATTGCGTAGCCGAGCGAAGGCAGACCACGGTACGCAGGATGATCGGTCGCTGCGTCGTGGATGGCGACAACAGTGCCGTCGATAGGGGCGAGCACACTGCGGCCGAAACCTATGAACTGCTCCGGAGGTTCGGGGCGAAACAGCGAGGTGATTCCGAACGCGGCCGATCGGCCCGAGTGATCGACCGGCACGAAGTCGATCGCGTACGAGGTCGCGAACCGGGTTGTGCCGTGGCTGGGTACCTGGTCGGCCGGGCTGTTCTGGACAAGCCAGCGACCGGTGAAGGGGTAGACAAGGTCGAGGGACTCAGCTGACATCTCCGCCGTCGCCGCATTCCGCATCCGGTTGATTCGCCGCGTCAATAAAAATGTCGCGCAGCTGTTCCAGCGAATCGAGTTTCAGGTCGGCGAGTTCGGCTTCAGGACGATGCCGCTGAATATGCGCCCATGGGCCTCTCATCAGGAATGCCGTCCGAATACCCATTGAGTTGGCCGGTGCGATGTCGTTATCGACCCGATCGCCGACATAGAGGATCTGGTTTTCGGGCACTGCTGCAGCATCGATCACCCGAGCAAAGAACCCTTTCGACGGCTTCTTCACTCCCCACTCGGACGAAGAAGCTATGAAGTCGACAGGGACCCACGTACTGCTCAATCGCCGAGCGAGCCCAGCAGGTTGGTTTCCGGCGATTCCCACTATCGTGTCTGTCGCCCGAATGGTCTCAGTACAGTCGAATGCGTCTGGGTACAGATCGACAGGTTCAGTTTGAGTCAGTCCAGCAGGTGGATGTAGTCCGAGCTCGGTCCAGATACCACTGTGGTCGTCTCCTCGTTCAATCAGCACCCCAAGCACAGCGAAGAACGTCAAAGACGTCGCTCCAGCACGTGCCGCATGGTCGGCCCACATCCGAGTCTCGTCGACAAGAGTTTCACCCACGTCGAAGACTACGGCTCGGATGTCGGCTCTGGAGAAGTCAGTCATCAATCGGTCTCCAAATCGAATATTCGACTACGTCGCGGAGTCTCCCACCGATTGTCTGGTGCTCCACAACCAGCTGACCGCGGAGATATCCCGCACGTCCAGCCGTGCGAAGAGACGGAACGTTCCAGGGTTCGATATACAGATCGATGCGCTGGATCTGAGGAATCGACAGACCGAAATCCGTCAGCGCAATGAGAGCGTCTGTTGAGAACCCACGGCCTTCTGCGTGGCGGCCCTGCTGCCGGCGGACCCAAGAACTGGCTTCCGCCTTGTCGGCAGTGCCAAGCAGCGAACTGGTCAACGGCACAGAGGGGTCGGTCGACAGGCTTCGTGCCATTTCGACGTCATGTTGTTCAGCCGGGCGCTGCTGAATCGCCCCGTGGGCTGGAAGAATCTGTGCTCGATTCGGCAGTGTCATCCCACCGACTTCAACATGATCAGGCAGGGCGTATCCGCTCCCCACAGGTCGGTCTCCTCCAGCGGCAGGAAGCCCATCTTCTCGTAGAAGTGACGGGTCCGCGCATAGTTAGGGTCTGCCTTCGACGGTCCGAGGGTCTTCACCTCGAGCAGCTTCGTCCCCCGGGCCCGCGCATCCTCGGTGATGGCCTCGATCATCGCCGTCCCGACTCCCCCGCCGTGGACGGCGCGGTCAACGACGGTGAAATGGATCTCGCTGGTCTGCGGGAAATGATGCGTCACCAAGGTGACCCCGACGACTCGTCCGCTGTCGTCGCGCACCGTCCACGTCTCCAAGGTCCGGGCATCGTCGATGTATTCGGCGTTGGATTCGGGTCTGCCGAACCATTCCGGCACAGTTGCGAGCAGCCGTTCCACATCTTCGGGGAAGGCATCGTCGCGCTGAGCTCTCCAGCCCGCATCAGTCATGGGCTCCACCCTAAACTCCAGGTCGATGCTCCGGTACCCCGTTGCTAGACTCAGCCCCATGAGCGAGCCCGATTCCCCCGTCCTCCGACTGATCCCGTACCTCGCGGCGATCTCTGCAGCAATCTTCGCGGGACTGGCGATGGCCGGAACCGGAGAGAGCAACCTGCTTGTCACTCTGGTCGTGGCAGGAGCCGGGTACTTCGGTGCCTACTTCATCGTCAAGCTCATCATCCACGTCCTCGTCACCCGAATCGATTCCGGCAGCAACGACGACCACGGCTGAGGTCCGATCCGCCGTTCCTACTTCTTTGCCTGCGCCGGAACGACGACCTTGCGGATGATAATGAGCGCCGAGGCGGCCACCGGCACCGCGACCACCGCACCGAGCACACCGCCTAGGGTTCCGCCGGCGATCGCGGCGATGATGACGAGGGCACCGGGCACGTCGACCGCGGCGTTCATGATCCGCGGGCTGAGCAGATACGCCTCGACCTGCATGTACACGAGGTAGTAGATGCCGGCAGTAATGCCCAGCCCGGGCGAGACCATCAGGCAGGACGCGGTGATGATGATCGCGCCGGTGATCGGTCCGACCAGGGGAATGAGCGAGGCGAGGAACGCCACGAACGCCAACAGCGCCGGCAGCGGGGCGCCGATGATGGTGAGGAAGATCGCCGAGCACACACCGTTGACGACTCCCAAGGACACCTGGCCGAGGACGTAGCGTCCGATGGATCGGGTGACCTCCTCGGTGACGGATTCGACCGTCGGCCGTGATGAGGCCGCCACCAGCGAGAACATTGCGGATTTGATCGTCGGCATGGACACGGCGAAGTAGATGGTGAGGATGACGACGATGATCACACCGGTGAGGAAGCTCAAGATCCCCGCCCCGATGGACACGACGCCGCCGCCGAGGGAGAGCACATTCTTCGGATCCGAAGCCCACTCCGAGATGTTGGCGAACACCGCATCGATGTCGATCGCGCCGGTGAATTGCTCTTCGAGCTCCGTCACCCACCCGGTCGTGGCAAGGTTCGCCACGATTCCGGGCAGATCCGCGACGAACGTCTGGATCTGACTGATCACGGCCGGCGCGATGAGCAGTGCGACGCCGACGACGATGAGGATGAAGGCCACGACGACGATGAGCACCGACAGCGACCGCGGCACCCTGCGGTCGACGAGCCACTGCACGATCGGCTCGAGCCCGAGGGCGAGGAACAGCGCCAGACCGATGTAGATGATCACTGTCGCTACGGACTGCAGCGCCGTCATCACCAGGATCGCCAGCCCCACGCCCAAGGCTCCGGTGAAACCGAGCCGGAACGCGCTGTTGAGTGTGAGGGACTTGCCCTGCCCAGTGCCCATGGGACCCAGTGTAACCAGCGATCATGCACTGGTCGGTCGACTCACGTTAGGATCGGAGCGAACCCTCAACCGCTAAGAAAGTGAATCGTCGAGCATGAGCGCAGATCCGAACGGCATCGATGTCTGGGAAGCGTTCCTCGACCCGCAGACCGACTATTCGCTTCCCGACTTCGCCGCGGTCACCGCAGAGACGCTGCTGACCGCGGTTCACACGGCCACCGATTTCGCCCGCGCCGAGGTGGCTGCCATCGTCGCCGACGACGCCGAGTCCACGTTCTTCTCCACCACGGTGAGATTCGAATCCGCGTCCGTGCCGATGACCCGCATCGCCTCCGTCGCCGCAGCCATCGAGTCGAATCATCTCCGTCCCGAACTCACCGACGCCATCTCCGAGATCTGGGAGCTCCTGTCGGCCGCCCAGACCGAGATCCTGCTCAACGTGGACCTCTTCCACCGCATCGAACAAGTCTCGGTCGCCGACCTCAACCCCGAGGACAAGCGTCAGCAGGAACTGACCATCGATCTCTTCGTGCGTGCGGGAGCCCGCCTCGGCGAAGAGGAACGAGAGCAGATGGCCACGATCGCGGCCGAGCTGACCACTTTGGAGAACTCCTTCTCCCGCGCTCTGCAGCTCGATACGCGCGAGCTGGCCGTCCACCTCAGCGAGGCCGATTCTCTGGCTGGGATGAACGACGATCAGATTGCGGCCGCGGCGAATCGCGCCGCCGAGCGCGGCGTCGACGGCTACCTGCTGCCGCTGAACAACTTCACCCAGCAGGGTGTGCTCGAATCCCTGAACACCGCGCAGACGCGCCGGCACGTGCTGAACAATTCGATGGCGCGCGGTTCCCGCGGCGGCGACGGCGACACCCGCACCCAGGTCGCCGACACCACGGCGCTGCGTGCGCTCAAGGCGCATCTGCTCGGATACCCCTCCTACTCGTCCTTCGCCATCGACAATCAGACCGCGGGCAATCCCGATGCCGCTGCCGATATCGTCTCCTCTCTCATCAATCCGGCGAACGCCCAACTCGATGAGGAGCTGGCACAGGTCAAGACCCGCTACGGCCTCGAGACGGTCGCAGCAGAAGACGTCAAGTACTACCTTGCGAAGTTCCGCGCCGACGAATTCGGCATCGACCCCGACGAGGTGGCCAAGTACTTCGAGTTCGACACGGTCCTGACCGAGGGCGTCTTCCGAGCCGCCACCGGCCTGTACGGCATCACCTTCGCCCCCTACGACGGTGTGACGGCCTGGCATGAGGACGTCCGCGTCTACGAGGTCACCGACGTCACCGAACGTCCCTTGGGGCTCGTGCTCATCGACCCCTACTCGAGGGACACCAAGCGCGGCGGAGCCTGGATGGACCAGCTGGTTCCGTCCTCCCGACTGACCGGGCTGCTGCCGGTCGTCACCCTCTCGCTCAACCTCGCCAAACCCGGCCCAGGTCGGCCCACCCTGCTCAATCCGACCGAGCTGACGACCCTGTTCCACGAATTCGGGCATGTCCTCCACGGGCTGTTCGCGAACTCCACGTATCCGTCGACGGCGGGCACTGCGGTTCCGCGTGACTATGTCGAGTTCCCGTCCCAGCTCAATGAGATGTGGCGCTTCCACCCGCAGGTCCTCCCCCACTTCGCCAAGCACGTCGACACGGGTGAGCCGATGCCGGCCGAACTCGTCGACGCCCTCATCGCCTCAGAGAAGTTCGGGCAGGGCTTCGACACGATCGAATACCTGGCAGCTGCCATGCTCGACCTGTCCTGGCATTCGCTTGAGGCGGGTGAACACATCACCGAGGTGCTGTCCTTCGAATCCGAGGTGCTCGCCGCGGCCGGGTTCTCCCCGCTCGTTCCGCCGCGCTACCGGTCGACGTACTTCGGACACATCTTCGCCTCCGGCTATGCGGCCGGCTACTACTCCTACCTCTACTCCGAAGTCATCGCCGCCTGGGTGAGCGAATGGTTCGAGGCCCAGGGCGGGCTCAACCGGGAAGCCGGTGAGGCCTTCCGCGAGGCGATCCTCGCGCCGGGCTATTCGGTCGACCCGATGGCCGCGATCGAACGCTTCTTCGGCACCCGCCCGGATGTCGCCCCGCTGCTGCGCCGCCGCGGTCTCGCCGAACCTGTCACGGAGGCGGACGATCAGGACGAGGAGGCCACGACCGAGACCGAGCCCGGAGCCGCCTCGGCGAGGTGGGGCCACCCCAACCACGAGGCGGTCGCCGCCGATCTCACGGCTGCGGGCATCGATCCGCGCATCGAGATCTTCGACGGTTCGACGCCGACGGCAGCCGCAGCGGCCGAGGCCCTGGGCATCGAGGTCGGGGCGATCGCGAACAGCCTCATCTTCTCCTCCGGCGGCTCCCCCGTGCTCATCATGGCCTCGGGCGCCCACCGGGTCGACACCGCCCATGTCGCCGAACTCATCGGCGTCGACTCTCTCGACCGGGCGTCGAAGGAACTCGTGCGCGAGGCCACGGGGCAGGTCATCGGCGGGGTCGCTCCCTGCGGTCATCCGGGCCCGATTCCCACCTATGTCGATGTGTCGCTGAAGGACTATCCTGTTCTCTGGGCCGGCGCGGGGACACCGAATTCGATGGTGCCCCTGACGTACGAGCAGCTGCTCACGGTCACCGGAGGAAAGGAAATCACCGTTGTCGCAGAAGAGTCCTGAGTCTGGGCGCTCCGAGTCTGAGTCCGGGCGCTCCGAGTCTGAGTCCGGGCGCTCCGAGTCTGAGTCTGGGCAGCCGGGTCGCACCACCGATCCGGCGCACACCACCTCGGCTGCACGTTTCGCAGCTTTCGCTTCCTCTCGCGGCCGCTACTATGCGGTCTTCCTCGCCGTGTTCTGCGCGGTGCTCATCATCTCGAACATCTCGGCTACGAAGGTCATCGGCTTCGGCCCCGTAGTCACCGACGGTGGCGCGTTCCTCTTCCCCATCGCGTACATCCTCGGCGATGTGATCAGCGAAGTCTACGGCTTCAAAGCCGCTCGCAAGGCTGTGATCACCGGTTTCGGCCTGCAGATCCTGGCCACTTTCGTCTTCTGGCTCGTGCTCATCTCGCCTCCGGGACCAGGCTACGAGAACCAGGACGCCTTCGCCGCGGTACTCGGCTTCTACCCGCGCATCGTCGCGGCCTCCCTCGTCGGCTACTTCGTCGGCCAGCTGCTCAACTCCTGGGTGCTCGTGGCGGTGAAGAAGCGCATGGGCGAGTCGAAGCTGTGGGTGCGACTGCTCACCTCGACCGGCGTCGGCGAGTTCGTCGACACGCTGCTGTTCTGCATCATCGCCTTCGCCGGAGTCATCCCGGGACTCGACTTCCTCAACTACATCGTCGTCGGCTTCGTCTACAAGGTCGCCGTCGAAGTCATCTTCCTGCCCGTGACCTACCGCGTCATCAAGCTCGTCAAACGCCACGAACCCAGCTACGAACTCGACGCGGCTGAAGCCTAGGCGAACCGGACGCCCAGTGCGGGTGGCAGCGGACGCCCAGCGCGGGTGGCAGCGGACGCAGCGTGGTCGGCCAAGCACGAACGGTGGTCTGCGGCGAGTGTCATCGAGTTTCGTCCTCGGCCGCATCGACTTCTGTCCCTGAACGCATCGACTTCTGATCAGGTCATCGGGATAAAACTCGATGCGCTGATCAGAAGTCGATGACTGACCGGAACGGACCAGTCGAAGACCGACCGGCACGGGCCGGGGCGACCGCCACCACCGGGTCCGCGCCTACTTCTTCGCGTAGTACCGGCCGAGGACCTCGGTTTCGAGCTCGTCGAACCGGCCGTCGACAATCGACTGCCGGATCTCGTCGACGAGCGAGACGACGAAGTGCTCGTTGTGAATGGTGCACAGGGTGGAGAAGAGCATCTCCTTCGCCTTGTACAGGTGCCGCAGGTAGGCCCGCGAGTAGTTCCGGCACGTGTAGCACGAGCAGTCGGGGTCGAGCGGGCCGAAGTCTCGGCGGTACTTCGCACCGGTGAGGTTGTACCGGCCGTCGCGGGTGTAGATCGCGGCATTGCGGGCCACGCGGGAGGGCGAGACGCAGTCGAAGGTGTCCGCGCCGGTCTTGATCGCCTCGAACAGGTCGTCGGGTTCGGAGATGCCCAGCAGGTGCCGCGGCTTGTTCTCCGGCAGCTCCTCGCACACCCAGCGGATGATGATGCCGAGGTTCTCCTTCTCCAGCGCCCCGCCGATGCCGTAGCCGTCGAAGTCCATGGCGCCCAGGTCGCGGGCGGCCTTCCGTCGCAGGTCTTCGTACTGCGCACCCTGCAGCACACCGAACAGCGCCTGGTAGGGCCGGTGCGACCGCTCCTCGGTGAGGCGGAAGTGCTCCTCGATGCAGCGGATCGCCCACAGTCGGGTCCGCTCCAGCGACTCCTCCTGGTAGCCGCGAGTGTTGACCAGCGTGGTCAATTCGTCGAAGGCGAACATGATGTCGGCGCCGAGTTCGTGCTGCACGCGCATCGAGATCTCAGGGGTGAAACGGTGCATCGACCCGTCGAGATGGGACTTGAACGTCACCCCGTCGTCGTCGACGTTCGACAGCCGCTCCTTGCCGACGGCGACGAGGTCGTCGTTCTGCTCCCCCGTCGACTCCATCGAGATGACCTTCTTGAATCCCGACCCCAGGCTCATCACCTGGAATCCGCCCGAGTCGGTGAAGGTCGGTCCCGGCCAGTTCATGAACCTGCCCAGACCGCCGGCCTCGTCGATGAGGTCCGACCCCGGCTGCAGGTAGAGGTGGTAGGCGTTCGAGAGCACCGCCTGACCGCCGAGTTCGGCGACCTCGTCGGGGCGCACAGCCTTGACCGTGGCCTTCGTGCCGACCGGGATGAATGCGGGGGTCCGGATGTCGCCGTGCGGGGTGCGGATGACTCCGGTACGTCCGCCCGTGTCCAGGCGGGTGCCCACCTCGAAGCCGAACTGTGATCGGTCGTTGATGGGCGCGGTCTCGGATGCTGCCGGGGATTGGTCTGTAGTCACCAGACAAGCTTAACTAAGTCCATGACGTTCACCCAGATGCTCACCTGCGCAGAGGCCGCCCCCATCGTCATCGACGGCGGGCTGGGCAGTGCCGCCGAAGATCGCGGCATCGACCTCGACCATGCGCTGTGGTCGGCCGAGCTCATCCGCCGTGATCCGGACACCCTGCTGGCAGTGCACTCCGCCTTCGCTGATGCCGGTGCCCGCATCCTTACGACCGCGAGTTACCAGGCGACGCCGACGGGCTTCGTCGAAGCAGGAATCAGCGTCGCGGAAGGCAACCGGATCATCACCGACAGCGTGAGAGTCGCGCGCAGTGCCGCAGAACGCAGAGACGTCCTCACCGCCGGTTCCGTCGGCCCCTACGGCGCAGCTCTGGGCGACGGTGCCGAATACACCGGCGACTACCGCTTGTCCTCGTCCGAATACACCGCCTTCCATCGTCCACGCATCGCTGCCCTCGCCGAGGCGGGAGCGGACCTGCTCGCCATCGAAACCCAGCCGCGCCTCGACGAGATCGCAGCGATCATCGGCCTGACAGACGAGACCGGACTTCCCTCCTGGGTGACCGTGACTCTACAGACCGGCACGGACACGAACGTCCCGACCTTGCCCGACGGCAGCACCTTGGCGGAGCTCGCGGAGGCGGCGGCCACCTCGGCGAGTGTGCAGGCGATCGGAGTCAACTGTGTGCGCCCATCCCTGGTGACTCCGGCACTGAGAGAACTGTCCCGGCACACGGATCTGCCGCTCATCGCCTATCCGAACTCGGGTGAGATCTACGACGCGAACACCCTGACCTGGCGCGACGGTGCGGAAGCCGGAGTCGGGTCGTGGCCGATGGCGGAGTGGACCCGCCTCGGTGCGCAGATCATCGGCGGCTGCTGTCGGGTGCGTCCGGAGGACATCGCAGTCCTGACGGAGCGGACCCGAGCCTGAGTCCTCAGGCCCGAGCTCTCACGAGGTCCGGATAGAACTTCTCGGCGACGTTCGGGTGGGACCGCAGCCGAGAGAGGAAGGCGTTCTCGCCGTACACGGCGTGCAGAGCGTCGCGTTCGTCCTGAGTCACACCGCGGGCATCGGCGGCGAGTTCGGCGGGCAATTCGACCTCGGGCAGACGAGCGTTCAGAGCCGGGTTGAAGAAGAACGGGATGGAGATGCGGTCCTGCCCGGGTCCGGTCGGCAGGACACGGTGGACGGTGGCTTTGAGGTAGCCGTTCGTGGCGACTTCGAGGAGTTTGCCGATGTTGACGACGAAGGTGTTCTCGATCGGATCCGCATCGATCCAACCGTCATCGGTAAGCACCTGCAGGCCGGTGGTGCCCGGCTGCGGGTAGAGCAGGGTGAGTGTGCCGGCGTCCCGGTGTTCGCCCACGCCCTGGGTGACGGACTCGGATTCGGCTTCGGGGTAGCGGACGATCTTGATGAAGGATTCGGCATCCTCGGCGAAGGCGGACGCGAAATGATCGCCCGCCTGACCGAGGCTCAGCGCCCACTGTTCGAGGAGACGAGCGCCGACCTCGCTCAGCTGCGCGTGCCAGGATTCCGTGGCCTCGCGCAGCTCGGGCAGCGATTCCGGGTACTGGTTGGGACCGGTGAGGTGGTCGAAGTCGTTGACCGGTTCGGTCACGGGTGCGCGTTCTGGGCCGATGTCGATCTGCTCCCGCCAGTCGACGCGGCCTTGGGTGCGTTCGCCGCCGGTGCGGGTGTAGCCGCGGAAGTGCGGGGAGTTCGTGTTCTCGATCGCGAGCTTCTCTTCCTCGGGCAGAGCGAAGAAGCGGCCGGCGACGTCGATGATGCGGGTGAAGTCGGCATCGGGAATTCCGTGGCCGGTGAGGTAGAAGAAGCCGATCTCATGGGTGATGCGGCGCAGGTCCGCACGGAATGCCTCGGCGGTCGCGGGGTCATCGGCCAGGCTGAGGTCGAGGATGGGGAGCTGGGTGACGGTCATGCCATCACGGTAGACCGCGACAGGAAGCCAGTGTGTGAGCGGTGTCACGGAGCGACGCACTCCGTCATCATCTTGTCATGGACGAAACCAGACAGAGACCGTCCCGCACAGTGCGCTCTCCCGGAACTCCTGCTTGAATGGTCGGGTGACCCACTTCTATCGCCCGTCCGAGGGCCACCGCCTGCCGCACGACCCCTTCAACGCCATCGTCGCACCGCGACCCATCGGCTGGATCGGCACAGTCGATGCCGAGGGCCGCCGCAATCTCGCGCCCTATTCGTTCTTCAATGCGCTGAACTACTCTCCACCGCTCGTGGGCTTCTCCAGCAACGCGTGGAAGGACACCGTTGCCAACTGCCGAGAGACCGGGGAGTTCACCTGGAACCTCGTCACTCGGACCCTCGCCGAGGCGATGAACGCCTCGTCGACCACCGCGGAGGTCGACGAGTTCTCCGCCGCAGACGTCGAGGCGGCCGAGTCCGTGGAGATCTCTGCGCCACGCGTGGCAGCCTCACCGGCGACCTTCGAATGCCGAGTCACTCAGATCATCGACCTGCGTACCGCGGACGGGGAGAGCTCCGGCTCGTGGTTCACCGTGGGTGAAGTGGTGGGGGTCCATCTCGACGAATCCCTGCTCACCGACGGGATCGTCGACACAGCCGCCGCCGAGCCGGTGCTGCGCGGCGGCGGACCGACCGCATACTTCGGGATCAGCTCGGATCAGCGCTTCGACATGCGCCGACCGGGCTGAGTTCGATCACCCGAGGAGCTCAGCCGAGCATCTTACCCGGGTTGAGGATCCCCAAAGGATCGACCGCGGACTTGATCGACGACTGCAGCATCTGAGCGCCGGCATCGAGTTCGCGCACCAGCCAGTCCTTCTTCAGATACCCGACCCCGTGCTCGCCCGTGATCGTCCCACCCAGATCCAGACCAAGCTGCATGATCTCCGCGAACGTCTCCTTCGCTTCGGCCACGCTCGCCGGATCGTGAGCATCGAAGAGCACACTCGGATGCATGTTCCCATCCCCCGCATGACCGGCCGTGGACACCTCCACCGCGTGCGCGGCCGCGATCTCGTCCAACCTGGCAAAGAACTCGCCGAGGCGGGACCGAGGAACGCACACATCATCGATGAGCTCTCCCCCACCAAGCCCCGACACGTACTTCTCCATCGCCGGAGACACCGCACGCCGAGCCGCCACCAGCATCTCAGAATCCGCCGGATCCTCGGAGAAGAACACCTCATCGGCACCCTGCGCCCTGGCGATCGCCTCGAACGATTCCAGCTCGGTCACACCAGCCTGCCCCGGAGCATCCGACTGCACCAACAACAGCGCACCGGCCCCGTCGGGCAGCCCGAAATCACCATAGGCATTGATCATGCCCACGGTGCCTCCGTCCATGAGCTCGAGCATCGACGGGGCCGCCCCGGACGCCATGAACTCAGAGACCGTATGCCCGGCCGACTCCAAGTCCGGGAAGATCCCGACACCGGTCACCGGCGGAGCCAACAGAGGTCTGAGCCCGAGGGTGATCTCGACGATGACTCCCAGAGTCCCCTCGGACCCGACGAACAGACCCGCCAGATCGAGACCGGCCACACCCTTCGCCGTCTGCCGACCCAACCGGGTCACTGTCCCATCGGCGAGGACCACGGTCAGACCGCGCACATAGTCTCGCGTCACCCCGTACTTCACACAGCACATGCCGCCGGCGTTCGTCGCGACGTTCCCGCCGATCGTGGAGATCGCCACCGACCCCGGATCCGGCGGATACGACAGACCGTGCTCGGCCAGAGCCGATTTGAGATCTTGGTTGATGACACCGGGCTGGACACGGCACGTCTGGTTCACCTCGTCGATGTCGACGATCGCGTTCAGCTTCGCGACGTTGAGCAGGATCGCCCCATCGGTGGCGTTCGCCGCCCCCGACAAACCCGTCCTGGAACCCTGGGTGACCACCGGGATCCGATGCGCGGTGGCAAACCGCATCACCGCGACCACATCATCGACGTCGGCAGCACGAACGAGCGCCGAGGCGGTCCCGACCCGACAGAACAGGGCCTTGTCCGCCGAATAGGAGTCGATGACATCCCGATCGGTGACCAGGGCGCCTTCGCTCAGCTCGGCCGCAAGTCCGTCCAGGTCCGTGCCCACTGTCGTCTCCGCACTCATCGTCACAGCGACGCAGCCACCTTGAGCACGCGCTCGAGTGCCTCATCGGGGCCGATGCTCACACGCACGCCGCCCTGCAGGCGACGCACGGCCACGGCCTGCTTCGCACACTCGCCTTCGAAGGCGACGGCCGCCTCGGGGTCGAGTGCGATCCACACATAGTTGCCCTGGGCGTCGGGCACGGACAGACCCAGCTCCCGCAGATCATGCGCGAACCGGTCGCGCACCGCGGCGACTTCCTTGGCGCGCACGGCCACCTCGTCGACCCGGGACAGCGATTCCCGGGCCGCGGCCTGAGCGCCGGCGGTGACGGAGAACGGAGCGATGACCTGTCGCATCGCCGAGGCGATCTCGACATCGGCGATGCCGTAGCCCACACGCAGACCCGCCAGGCCGTGCGCCTTCGAGAAGGTGCGGGCGAGCACGAGATTCGGGTGCCTCTTCCGTGCGGCCAGACCGTCGGCCGCCTCGGTGGCGAATTCGAGGTACGCCTCGTCGAGGACGACGATGACGGACTCGGGCACCTCGGCGAGGAATCCGTCGAGTTCGGCGTCCGTGATCGTCGGACCGGTCGGATTGTTCGGCGAGCACAGCAGCACGAGGCGGGTCGTGTCATCGATCGCCGCGGCCAGGCCGGCGAAGTCGTGGCGACCGTCTGCCAGGAGATCGACGGGGCGCTTCTGGGCACCCCGCGCCGAGGCGAGGATCGGGTACATCTCGAACGACGGCCACGGATAGACCACGGAGGTGCCCGCCTCGAGGGTGATGTTCGTCAGCGCCGTGAGGACCTCGGAGGCACCGGCACCGGGAACCACCTCGGCGGGTTCGACATCGAGGTGGGAGGCGATATCGGCCACGAGCGCGGCCGCCGTGGGATCGGGGTAGTTCCCCGGAGTCGCCGAGGCGGTCGCCACCGAATCGACGATGCCCGGCAGCGGCGGCAGGTGGTTCTCGTTCGAGGACAGTTTGAACGGGGTCAGGCCCGGGGATGCGACGGGAGGCTTGCCGGGAACATAGGGAGGGAACTCGGCGAGCGCGTCACGGAGCAGGAAACGTTTGGACATGTGCCCATAGTTGCACACCTTGTGGCGAGCAACACAGACTGTCTTGCCAAAGCGTCCGAATGGTCGGATTCCGACGGCTGGGGCGGACACTCATCCGCTGTGAGAATGCTCTCGCCACACGCTGTTGCCACTGCCCGAGTTACAGGAGTGCTGATGCCGGAGAGTACCCTGAGAGACGAATACACATAGTCAGAGACGAGGAATGAGAGTCCAAATGCCCTCACCGCAGGAAAAAGTCGACGTCGTCTTGATCGGCGGCGGCATCATGAGCGCCACGCTGGGCGCCATGCTGACCGAACTTCAGCCCGAATGGGACATCCGTGTCTACGAGAAGCTCGACTATGTGGCCACCGAGAGCTCGGATCCCTGGAACAATGCCGGCACCGGCCACGCCGCACTCTGCGAACTCAACTACACCCCCGAGGACTCCAATGGTCAGATCGACCTGGAGAAGGCCTCGAACATCAACCAGCAGTTCCACCACTCGCGCCAGTACTGGTCGCACCTCGTCGACACCGGTGTCATCACCGACCCGAAATCCTTCATCAACCCCATCGCCCACGTCAGCTACGGCCGCGGCGACAAGGGCCGTGACTACATCAAGAACCGCTACGAGACGATGGTGCGCAACCCGCTGTTCGCGGACATGGAG
The DNA here is from genome assembly GCF_000583215.1 of Brevibacterium sp. VCM10. Lineage (NCBI taxonomy): Bacteria > Bacillati > Actinomycetota > Actinomycetes > Micrococcales > Brevibacteriaceae > Brevibacterium > Brevibacterium sp. VCM10. The sequence goes on along the minus strand of NZ_JAJB01000034.1, from coordinate 12,345 downwards.
TACACCGACGACCCGGCGACTCAGGCCGACTGGCTGCCGCTGATGTTCGAAGGCCGCGGACCGGGACAGGTCAACGGCATCTCGCGGATCAAGAAGGGCACTGACGTCGACTTCGGCTCTCTGTCGACTCAGCTGCTCAGCTACATCGCCGACAAGGGCGCGACCGTGCGCACCAGCCACCAGGTCACCGATCTGCAGCGCTCCTCCGACGGATGGACTCTCACCGTCAAGGACCTGCTCTCGCACGAGACCCACCAGGTGGGCGCGAAGTTCGTCTTCGTCGGTGCCGGCGGCGGCGCGCTGCCGCTGCTGCAGAAGTCCGGCATCCCCGAGGGACGCGGCTACGGCGGCTTCCCGGTCTCCGGAATCTTCCTGCGCACCGGCAATGAGGATCTCGTCGCCCGCCACCAGGCGAAGGTCTACGGCCAGGCGGCACAGGGTGCTCCTCCGATGTCCGTGCCGCACCTCGACACCCGTGTCGTCGACGGCAAGGACTACCTGATGTTCGGCCCGTACGCCGGGTTTTCGCCGAAGTTCCTCAAGAAGGGACGCTTCACCGACCTGCCGTTCTCCGTGCGCGGGAACAACCTCGCCACGATGCTCAACGTCGCCAAGGACAACACGGATCTCGTCACCTACCTCCTCGGCGAGCTGGCGGCGACGAAGAAGGCGCGCTTCGAGGCGATGAACCAGTTCATCCCGAACATCGACCCATCCGACTGGGAGTTCATCCAGGCCGGTCAGCGCGTGCAGGTGATGAAGAAGGATCCGAAGAAGGGCGGTGTCCTCCAGTTCGGCACCGAGCTCATCTCATCGGCCGACGGTTCGATCGCCGCTCTCCTCGGCGCCTCGCCGGGTGCGTCGACGGCGGTGCCGATCATGATCGAGCTGCTCAAGACCTGCTTCCCGCGTGAGTACGCGGGCTGGGAGAAGAGCTTCAAGAACATGATCCCTTCGCTCGGCCGCGACCTCGTCGACGACGAGACGCTGCTCAAGGAGGTCTCCGAGTACACCTCGCGGACGCTGCAGCTCATCTGACACAGCGCAGACACGAGAAGCGGCCTGCCGGAATCACTTCCGGCAGGCCGCTTCTTGTGTCAGGCCTGGTCCCTCAGCAGGGCCTCAGAGCTCGACTTGGCGGTTGACGTCCTTGTAGAGCAGGTAGCGGAAGCGTCCGGGCCCGCCCGCGTAGCAGGCCTGCGGGCAGAAGGCGCGCATGGAGATGAAGTCACCCTCCTGCACCTCGACCCAGTCGCCGTTGAGACGGTAGACGGCCTTGCCCTCGAGCACGTAGAGGCCGTGCTCCATCTCGTGCGTCTCCGCGAACGGGATGACCGCTCCGGCCTCGAACGTGACGATGTTGACGTGCATGTCATAGGCGAGATCGTCCGGGTCGAGCGGACGGGTCGTGCGCCAGCGCCCGTCGGTGCCGGGCATCGGCGAGGGCTCGACATCGGCTTCGTTGCCGAACTTCGCCTCCGGGGTCAGCCCGGCCACGGGCTGGTAGCGTTTGCGCACCCAATGGAAGCGGGCCGCCTCGGTGCCGGTGGACTTCGCCGACCACTGCGAACCGGCGGGCAGGAACGCGAACCCACCCGGGCTCAGCGTGTGCGCGGTGCCCTCGTGGGTGACCTCGAGCGTTCCCGCCATGACGAAGAGGAACCCCTCGACCTCGGGCTGCGGTTCCGGCTTCTCGGAACCGCCTCCGGGGGCGACTTCGAGGATCGTCTGCGAGAACGTCACCGCTCCCCCGGCCACGGGCTTGCTCAGCACCCACGACCGGGTCCCGGTCCATTCGGGCAGATTCGAGGTGACGATGTCGCGCAGCACTCCGCGCGGGATGACCGTATAGGCCTCGGTGACGAGCGCGCGGTCGGTGAGCAGATCGGACTGCGGCGGGTGGCCGCCGGTCGGGGCCCAGTAGGTGTACGGGTCGGTCGTCGTCATGGGTGGGGTCTCCTTTGGTCGGTGGTCAGTGCGCTCAGTCGAGCGAGCCGGTGCGGGCGAGCTGCCCGAGCTGGGTGAGGCTGAGGTTCGTCCGCGAGGTCACGAACTCCTCGGTGTGGGCTCCGCAGACGAGCCCCCGATCGAGGTAGCGGGCGAGCGCCTTCGCGGTGGCGGGTTCGTCGAGGACGGTCGAATCCGCCTTGAACACGTAGTCGTGCAGGCGCTGCGCCGCCCGGGCCCCGCCTTCGCGGTAGAAGGCGAAGGTCGCCAGGAACCGGGTCGGCAGCTGGTGCGGGTGCAGGTCCCAGCCCTGGTAGATCCCCCGCTTGAGGTGCCGGCGGACGAGGCCGGCGTGCAGCGCCCACGCATGGTGGACCTCTGCGGGTTCGCCGAGCGGGAGGATGTTCGTCGACCCGTCGGAGAGGTGGACTCCGGTGCCGGCGACGGCGAGCATCATCTGGTTCTTCGCGAAGTCCGCGACCGGATGGTCCATCGCCTGGTAGGCCGCGGCCACGCCCATCGACGCCGAATAGTCATACGTTCCGTAGTGCAGCGAAGTCACGCGTCCGGCCCCGGCCTGCAGGGACGCCGCCAGTGGCACGGTGCCGTCGGCGGCGAGGACGATCTGCGGGGTCTCGACCTGGATCTCGAAGGTGATCGTCCCCTCGCCGAGGCTGTGCTCGGCTTCCAGCGCCCGCGCGGCGAGCACCATCGCCCTCACCTGATCGACGGTGCTGACCTTCGGGAGGGTGAGCACGAGGTTCTCCGGCAGTCGGCCGCCGGCCTTGATGAGCTCCGACAGGAACAGGTCGAGGGTGCGCAGGCCGCGCTCCCGGGTCGCCTTCTCCATGCATTTGAACCGGATGCCGACGAAGCCGGGGGCGCCCCTCTCGGTGCGTCCGGCCACCGCATCGCGGGCGGCCTGGACGACCCACCGGTCCTCGGTCTCATCGCCCTGATCGCCGAATCCGTCTTCGAAGTCCAGGCGCAGGTCCTCGATCGGTTCGCGTTCGAGCTTTGCGGTGACCGCCTCGGCGAGGAGTTCGGCCTCCCTGGCCACCTGGTGGATGCTGGCCACCTGGCCGGGGATCGCGGGACCGGATTCCTTCCGGGCGGCGGTGATGACGCGTTCGGCCAGCTGCAGCATTCCGCCATGGGCCTCGACGCACTCGAGCGCCTGCTGTCCCCACTGGTACGGCAGGTCCGCGCTCGTGCGGTGTCCGGGCACGTACACGGTGTGGACGGGTTGGCGGACGTCGCGTTCCCCGGGGTATGCGGTCGCCAGAAGCTCGTCTGTGTCCCCCAGCAGTGAGTCGATATCGGCCAGTGTTGATCGTTCCACTTTCACATTCTCTTTCTCTGCACGGGGTTCGACGGCGAGGCGGCGGTGCCGGGCCTGGCCTCATTGTCTCTCATTCACCACCGCCTGGCACGGAGGCTCTCTGGGGTTTCAGGACGAGACCTCGGCGACCGCCTCGGCGACCTTCTTCGCAACCTCCGGGTCGAAGACGGAGGGGATGACGTAGCCGGGGTGGAGTTCGTCCTCGGGGATGCACGAGGCGATGGCATCGGCGGCTGCGACCATGATGTTCTCGTCGACGTCGCGGGCTTCGGCATCGAGGAGGCCGCGGAAGATCCCGGGGAACGCGAGCACGTTGTTGATCTGGTTCGGGAAGTCGCTGCGGCCGGTGGCCACGACGGCGGCGTGCTTCGCCGCCTCGGCGGGGTCGACCTCGGGGTCGGGATTGGCCATGGCGAAAACCAGCGCGTCCGTGTTCATCGCCGCGATATCGTCCCCGTTCAGCACGTTCGGGGCGGAGACGCCGATGAATGCGTCGGCACCGACGACGGCTTCCTTCAGCGTGCCGGAGAAGCCCTCGGGGTTCGTGTTCGCCTGCAGCCACCTCTTGTGGTCGGTGTCGACGGTCGAATCCGGGCCGATCGCTCCGTCCCGGCCGCAGGCGATGATGTTCGTGGCTCCGGCGACCTGGAGGAGGCGGATGATGGCGTTGCCGGCCGCGCCGACTCCCGAGACGACGATGCGCAGGTCCTCGAGCTTCTTGCCCACGACCTTGAGTGCGTTCTTCAGCGCGGCCAGGGTGACGACGCCGGTGCCGTGCTGGTCATCGTGGAAGACGGGGATGTCGAGTTCGTCGCGCAGCCGGGCCTCGATCTCGAAGCAGCGCGGGGCCGCGATGTCCTCGAGGTTGATTCCGCCGTAGGCCGGGGCGAGGGCCTTGCAGATGGAGATGATCTCCTCGGTGTCCTTCGTATCGAGGGCCACCGGCCAGGCGTCGACGTCGGCGAACTGCTTGAACAGCACGGCCTTGCCCTCCATCACCGGCATGGCCGCTTCGGGACCGATGTCGCCGAGGCCGAGCACCGCGGTGCCGTCGGTGACCACGGCGACGGTGTTGCGTTTGATCGTCAGCCGACGCGCATCCTCTTTGTTCGCGGCGATCGCCTTGCATACGCGCGCCACACCGGGGGTGTAGGCGCGGGAGAGGTCATCGCGGTTGCGCAGGGGCACCTTCGGGGCGGATTCGAGCTTGCCGCCGAGGTGGAGGAGGAAAGTCCGGTCGGAGACCTTGTGGACCTCGACGCCGGGCAGGGCGCCGAGAGCGTCGGAGACCTCGTCGGCGTGGGCGACATCGCGGGTATCGGCGCTGACGTCGACGATGACCGAGCGCGGAGTGGACTCGACGACGTCGAGGGCGGTGACCGAAGCGCCGGCGGCGGCGGCTGCGGCGACGAGGTCGGAGGTCGAGGCCTGACCGATCTCGGTGCCGACGCGCAGGGTGATGGAATATCCGGGGCTGGTGGCGACCATGGGAAATATCCTCCTTGATATCGAATTTCCGTATTATGGATACTAACTTTTGCCTGGTGGAAATTCTAGACGGTCCCCGTGAATTCGGAAAGTTTCTTCCATTCGAGGGCTAGACTGAACGGAGTTTCACTGCCGAGACTCACCACAGATTAAGGAACTTCGATGAGCAGCAACGACACCCCGGCGATCCGCCAGTCCAAGGGCGGAGTGCAGTCCGTCGAACGTGCGTTCGGACTGCTCGAATGCATCGCGAACTCCGCAGGATCGGCGACGCTGAGCCATATCGCCGCGGACGTCAATCTGCCCCTGCCGACGATCCACCGCCTGCTCAACACCCTGGTCAACCTCGGCGTGGTCCGGCAGCTGCCCGACCGCGGCTATGCGCTGGGACCCGGCCTGGTGCGGCTCGGCGACATCGCCGGCTCGCAGCTCGGCGCGATTGCGCGGCCCTATCTGCGCGAGCTCGTCGCCGAACTCGGGGAGTCGGCGAATGTGGCGACGATGGACGGAGACATGGTCGTCTACGTCGATCAGGTCGCCTCCGAACGACAGATGAGGATGTTCACCGAGGTGGGACGCCGTGCCCATATGCACGCCACCGGGGTCGGCAAGGCCATCCTCGCGGGCCTCGACTCCGAGCAGGTGAGGCATATCGCGACCACCGCGGGCATGCCCACCCCCACGGAATACAGCATCGGGACGATCGACGGTCTCGAGGCCGAGCTCGAGCGCATCCGCGAACGCGGCTATGCCATCGACGAACAGGAGCAGGAGCTCGGAGTGCGCTGCTTCGCCATGGCCATCCCCGACTCCCCCGCTCCCTTGGCGATCTCCGTATCGGGTCCGATCAGCCGCGTCGACCAGGCGTTCGCCGATCGGGCGGTCCCGCTGCTCAAAGACGCGGCCGCCCGCATCTCCGCAGAGATGCAGAGCGGCCGCTGACGTCGCCCGCGGGTCCTCGACCGGGTCAGGAGTCTCCGCCGGCCGTTCCCGAGGTGCCGGCGTTGACGTCGCTGAGTCGATAACGTCGAGCCGCCTCGGCGGGGATTGACCCGTCGATCTCACCGCGCTTGGCGAGCAGCTGCAGGGTGCGCACGACCATCGAGTGCGCGTCGATCTTGAAGTGCCGGCGAGCGGCGGCACGGGTATCGGAGAAGCCGAACCCGTCGGCGCCCAGCGTCGCGAAATCGTGGTCGAGGAACGGCCGGATGAGGTCCGGCTGGGTCGAGTCGAAATCGCTCGTGGCCACGATCGGCCCCGGCTGACCTTCCAGCTTCTGCCGCACATAGGGCACGCGATCCGCGGCTTCGTCGTCGCCTGCGGCCGCGTTGAGTTCCGCGGCTTCGCATTCGAGCCCGTCGCGGCGCAGCTGGGCCCATGAGGTCACCGACCATACGGCGGCGTCGACGCCCCAGTCGGCGGCGAGCAGGTCCCGGGCTTCGAGCGCCCAGGGCACTGCCACACCGGAGGCGAGCAGCTGCGCTTGCGGACGGTCGCCTCCGGCCGCCTCGGCGACGCGGTGGATCCCCTTGAGGATGCCTTCGACGTCGACGTCCTCGGGTTCGGCGGGCTGGAGCATCGGCTCGTTGTACACGGTGAGGTAGTACATGACGTTGCGCTCGTCCTCGCCGAGGTCGTGCTCGCCGTACATGCGGTGTAGGCCGTCGCGGACGATATGCCCGATCTCGTAGCCGTAGGCCGGATCATAGACGCGCACGGCCGGGTTCGTGGCCGCGAGCACCGGGGAATGCCCGTCGGCGTGCTGGAGTCCTTCTCCGGTCAGGGTCGTCCGTCCGGCGGTGGCGCCGATGATGAACCCGCGGGTCATCTGGTCGCCGGCGGCCCAGAAGGCGTCGCCGGTGCGCTGGAACCCGAACATCGAGTAGAACACGTAGATCGGGATCATCGGTTCGCCGTGGGTCGAGTACGAGGTTCCCGCAGCGGTGAACCCGGCGGCGGCACCGGCCTCGTTGATGCCCACGTGGAGGAGCTGACCGCTGGTCGCTTCCTTGTAGGAGAGGAACATCTCGCGGTCGACGGCGAGGTAGTTCTGTCCGTTCGGGTTGTAGATCTTCGCGGTCGGGAAGAACGCGTCGATGCCGAAGGTGCGGGCCTCATCGGGGATGATGGGCACGATCCGCTCGCCCAGCCCCTTCTCTCGCATGAGGTCCTTGAGCAGCCGGACGAAGGCCATCGTCGAGGCGGCCATCTGCTGCCCCGAGCCCTTCTTCGTCTGCGCGAACGCCTTGTCACTCGGTGCGGGCAGGGTGATCCGATTGTTCTCCGGCTTCCGCGCCGGCAGGAATCCGCCGAGCTGACGCCGGCGGTCGAGCATGTACTGGATCTCCTCGGAGTCCTTGCCCGGATGGTAGTAGGGCACCGCGTACGGGTCTTCGTCGATGACCTTGTCGCTGATCGGGATGTCCATCCGATCGCGGAAGGCCTTGACGTCTTCGGCGGTGAACTTCTTCATCTGGTGGGTGGCGTTGCGGGACTCGAACGTCGTGCCCAGTCCGTAGCCCTTGACGGTCTGCACGAGGATGACGGTGGGCTTGCCCTTGGTGTTCACGGCCTTCTGGTAGGCGGCGAAGACCTTGTGATAGTCGTGGCCGCCGCGCTTGAGGTTCCAGATGTCGTCGTCGGACAGGTGGTCGACGAGCCCCTTCGTCGCAGGGGTGCGGCCGAAGAAGTTGTCGCGGATGAAGCCGCCGGATTCGGCCTTGAAGGTCTGGTAGTCCCCGTCGAGGGTCTCGTTCATGATCTTCACGAGGTCGCCGGTGCGGTCCTTGGCCAGCAGGTCGTCCCATTCGCGGCCCCATAGCACCTTGACGACGTCCCAGCCGGCGCCGGTGAAGGTCGCCTCGAGCTCCTGGACGATCTTGCCGTTACCGCGCACGGGTCCGTCGAGGCGCTGCAGGTTGCAGTTGATGACGAAGGTGAGGTTGTCGAGCCCTTCGTTGGCTGCCAGCTGCAGGGCGCCGCGCGATTCGGGTTCGTCCATCTCACCGTCGCCGAGGAACGCCCACACCCGCTGATCCGAGGTGTCGGAGATGCCGCGGTTGTGGAGGTAGCGGTTCATCTGCGCCTGATAGATCGCGTTGATCGGGCCCAGACCCATCGACACGGTCGGGAACTGCCAGAACTCCGGCATCAGCCGCGGGTGCGGATACGAGCTCAGTCCGTGCGGGGCGCGTGAGACCTCCTGCCGGAACCCGTCGAGGTCGGCCTCGGTCAGGCGGCCCTCGAGGAACGCTCGGGCGTACATCCCCGGTGAGGCATGGCCCTGGAAGAAGACCTGATCGCCGCCGCCGGGATGGTCCTGGCCGCGGAAGAAGTTGTTGAAACCGATTTCGTAGAGTGTCGCGGCGCCGGCGTAGGTGGAGATGTGTCCGCCCACGGAGATCTCCGGTCGCTGCGCCCGGTGGACGAGCATGGCGGCGTTCCAGCGCAGCCACCGGCGGAAGCGACGTTCGACCTTCTCCTCACCCGGATAGAAGGGCTCCTGGTCGACGGGGATGGTGTTGACGTAGTCAGTGGTGGTGACCTTGGGCTGGGCGACGGAGTTCGTGGCCGCGCGTGCACGCAGCGCCTCCATGATCTCGGCCGCGCGCTGGGTTCCGCGCGCGTCGACGAGCCCTTCCCAGGACTCGATCCATTCATCGACCTCTTCGTCGGTGATTCCCCTCGGACTCGCCGAGGTTGTGTCCTGTGTCATATCGGGGTTTCCTTCTCACGGGGTCCGGGCTCCCGGAACAGTACCCCGGGAGCCCGGAGATGGAAAGTCCTGTCTCAGCAGGTGATGGTCAGGTCTCAGCAGAAGCCGGCGACCTGCGCCCACGCGTCCCTGTTCTCGTCGACGCCTTCACGGGTGAAGGTGGCTTCGATGAGGCCGTAGGGACGGTCGGCGACGATGAAGACCTCGTTCGGGTTCTCGAGCCCGAAACGGTCGATGTCATAGAGGAAGTGGTGCTTGTTCGGGCAGGAGAAGCGGATCTCGTCGATCTCCGGCACGGCCTCGATGACCTTCTCCCCCATCTGGTACAGCGTGTGCTGCAGGGCATGGGAGAAGTGGTCGGTGAATGAGTCGAGGATGATCTCCTTGACTTTCGTGTAGACGGCCTCGAAGTCGAGGTCGGTGGTGTTGTAGATCCACCGGGTGGCGATATCGGTGGCGAGGATCCGGTCGTCGGTCTCCGGCAGGGTCGTGTACTTGTCCTTCGGGTAGCCGACGAAGCCCGATTCCGTGGTCTTGAGCACGGTGAGTCCGTTGAAGCCGGAGATCAGCGTGTCCGTGTCGCCGTCTCGGGTGAAGACGGCGGTGCGGACCTCGGGTGCGGATTTGAAGAACGAGTGCTTGTGGTCGTTGATCCGGTCCCAGCCGTATTCCTCGGCTTCCCAGCGTCCGCCTGTGACCCAGTCGAAACTCGAGGTGAAATGGTCGGCCAGGCCCATGAGGAACTGTTCGGGCGAGCTCACGCCCAGTTCCTTGGCCTTCGCGAAGACCGTGTTCTTCTGGGTGTCGGTGGCGACGACGTGCTCGTTGTTGCCTTCGGTGTGCGCAGTCTCGAAATCGCCCCACAGCTGCGAGGTGACGTTGAGATCGCGGATCTCGTGGCGGTCGGTGTCGCGGTAGACCCGCATGAGTCGGTTCTCCGCCTTGCCGTACTGGTTCGATGTCAGTCGGACCTTGCTCATTTTCTTCCTCCAGTTCGTCGGCGTGCGGCCCTGCGCACGCCGTGACCATTCGATTGGCGAGGCCTGCCGGCAGTTCCCGGTCGGCTTCGGCGGTTTGTTGAGGATGCGATCCTGCAGGGGGCCTGCTTCCCCTGTGAGCGGTTGTGGGCGCGGCTCAGCTGCCGCGGTAGGTGCTGTACGCGAAGGGGCTGAGCAGCAGCGGAATGTGATAGTGCTCCTGGCCGGCCTGGACGGTGAAGTCGATGGTGACCACCGGGTGGAAGTGGTCGACCTTTCGGGCCGCGAAGTAGTCGCCGGTGCCGAAGACGATCCGGTAGTCCCCCGGTTCGAGGTGGTCGGGGCCGAAGTCGGAGACTCGCCCGTTGTCGTCGGTGCGGGCCGAGACGATGACCTCGTCACCGGAGTAGAGAGTGACCTCGAGGTCGGCGGCGGGGGTGCCGACCATCGAGTCGAGGGCGTGGGCGGTGATGAAGCTCATGCGAGGATTCCTTCGAGTCGGAGTTCGGCGATCTGGATGAGCTGCTGCCCGACCTCGGCGGTCTCATCCTCTGCGGTGTTGTCCATGCGGCGCTGCAGTTCGGACAGGATCTCCTCAGGGGTGCGGCCGGCGGCACGGATGAGGAAGACGCGGTCGAAGCGGGCCTCGTAGGCGGCGTTGCCCTCGGCCAGCTGGGACTGCACATCTGCTTCCAGGGTGCCGAGTCCGGCCTGTTCACGGCTCGAGTGGGCCGCCTCGGCGCTCTCGCCCTTCGCTTTCTCACCGATGCGCGGATGGTGGGACATGGCCGCGTCGATCTCGGCGGTGGTCAGCGGTGCAGCGGATCGGGACGCGGCCGTCGCGGAGTCGAGGTCGGTCAGGGGGCGGGCATCGACGATCGCCTCGATCCACCGGTCGACATCGAGGCAGGGACGCAGAACTCCGCGGGCGTCATCGGCCGGGAGTCGATTGAACTCGGCCAGGTCCACGGTGACCTCCTAGGCAGGCGCTGAATGACTTTCACCGTTCGGAATACCATTTCCGAACAACTGATCCGAGTCTGCTGGGCGCCATCGGCAATGTCAAATTGCTCACAAATTCTTATGGAAACTTTCTTCCGTATGGTGGATACTGTTCGTGTGGCAACCGCCGCACACCCGACCATCGACGATGAGGTTGAATGAGTGCATGAGCCTGACAACGACAGATCAGACCCCGTCAATCGTCTGCGCCCCTGACTCCTTCAAGGGCTCAGCCTCCGCTCCTGCCGCCGCGGCCGCCATGGCCCGCGGAGCTCGGGCGGTCTTCCCCGGCGCACGAGTCACCGAACTGCCCTTCGCCGACGGCGGGGAGGGCACGCTCGACGCCCTACTCGCCGTCTGGGGAAACCGGCCGCGCACTGTGGACACGGTCGATGCCCTGGGCAGGACCACCTCGGCGGACTTCGGCCTCTCCCCCGACGGAAAGACCGCGGTCATCGAGGCGGCCCAAGCCAATGGCCTGCCGCAGGTCTCGGACGTGGAGCTGCAGCCCGAACGCGCCGATACCTACGGCGTCGGGCTCATCGCGGCCGCGGCACTCGACCTCGGCGTCGAGGAGATCCTGCTGTGCATCGGCGGCTCGGCGAGCACGGACGGCGGAACCGGAATACTGGCCGCCCTCGGCGCACGCTTCACCGACGTTGCAGGTCAGCCGGTCACACCGGGCGGAGGCGGCCTGGCCGCGATCGCTGCGGTGGACACTTCGGGGCTGGACCGGCGGGCGACGGCCGTGCGGTGGCGCATCGCCGTCGATGTCGACAATCCGCTCACCGGGCACCGAGGGGCCGCTGCGGTCTTCGGTCCGCAGAAGGGGGCGGACGCGGACTCGGTAGCCGTGCTCGATTCCGGGCTGGGTCATTTGGCCGAGGTGCTCACCGGCACCTCTGCCGAGGCGAAGGATCTGGCGGCGACTCCGGGGTTCGGGGCCGCCGGCGGGATTCCGCTGGCGCTGACGACGCTGCTCGGCGCCGAGGTGGTTCCCGGATCGACGATGGTCGCCGAGGCTGTGGGCCTGTCCGAGGCGCTGGCCGAGGCCGACTTTGTGCTCACGGGAGAGGGGTCCTTCGATTCCCAATCCTTGGGCGGGAAGGTCGTCGCGGCCGTACGGGACCACGCCCCCGCCTCGGCGAGGGTGATCGTCATCGCCGGTCGGGTCGGCCTGTCCGCCGCGGAGTGCTGGGAGGCCGGGATCACGGCGGCGCTGTCGATCGCACCGGGACCCGCGGACCTGGCCACCCTGTCCGAGCGCGCCGAAGCGCTCATCGAGGACACGGCCGCGCAGGCGTGTGCACTCAGCTCGCCGCCGAACACACCATTTCAACGACGAAAGGACGCACCATGACCACGACCATTCAGACTCAGCTCACTGTCGGAGACATCGCTCCCGACTTCACGCTCACCGACGCCGAGGGACGGACCGTCTCGAAGGACGACTTCGCCGGCCGCAGCGTCATCCTCTACTTCTACCCGAAGGCGGCATCGCCGGGCTGCACGACGGAGGCCTGCGATTTCCGGGACAACCTCTCCGCCCTGGCGGCCGCCGGCTTCGAGGTCCTCGGAGTCTCCCCAGACGACACCGAATCGCTCAAGGAATTCGCCACTGAGGAGGGCCTGACGTTCTCGCTGCTCTCCGACCCCGGTGCGGCGGTGGCGAAGGCCTACGGCAGCTACGGGCAGAAGACGATCGGGGAGCACACGTTCCAGGGAACCCAGCGCTCGACCTTCGTCATCGGCGCCGACGGCACGCTCACCCACGCCGAGTACAACGTCGACGCCCGCGGCCACGTCGCCCGCCTCCGCACCCAACTCCTCCCCTAATTGCTACCTGACGGCGGCCCAGCAACCTCGCGCGAGGT